>JASHYA010000155.1 GCA_030043315.1 Acidimicrobiales bacterium | reverse complement strand
GCGGCGGGGTCGAGGCCGTCGTCGTAGAGCGGTCCGATCGGGTGGTACGTGACCGCCTTCCACCCACGGTGGTAGATGGCCCGGGAGCCGAACATCTCGAAGTACTGGGTCGTGTGGCGCTCGACCTCCTCGGCACCCCCCGGACCCAAGAGGTAGGCGAAGCTCGTTCCGTCGATCCTGCTCTGGGGCACGTGGTCCATGACCTCGGGTGGATCGACTCCGACGAGCTCCAGCACGGTCGGAAGCACGTCGATCGCGTGGGTGAACTGGTGTCGCGTGTGGCCCGCGCTCCCGGAGAGACGTCCCCATCGGACGATGCAGGGTGCCGCGACCCCCCCATGGTGCACCTCGCGCTTCCAGCGCTTGAACGGGGTGTTCCCTGCCATCGTCCAGCCCCACGGGTAGTTGTTGTGGCTCCCCGGCCCGCCGATCTCGTCGATCCGGCGGTAGAGCTCCTCCGGGTCGGCGGGGTCGAGGTTCGTGAGCCGCACGTCGTTGATGGAGCCGTCGGGCCCGCCTTCGGCGCTCGCCCCGTTGTCGGAGACGACCACGACGACCGTGTCATCCAGCTCCCCGAGGTCCTCCAGGAAGGCGAGCACCCGTCCAAGCTCCGCGTCGGTGTGGCTGAGGAACCCGGCGAAGCACTCCATGAACCGCGCGGCGACGGCCTGCGCGCGGCCGTCGAGCGCTCTCCAGGCCCTCACCCAGTGGGGACGAGGTGAGAGGCGCGTCCCCGGCGGCAGCACCCCCATCTCGAGCTGACGGTCGTGCACCGCGTCGCGCCAGTCGTCCCACCCCAGATCGAAGTGGCCACGGTACCGCTCGATCCACTCGGCCGGCGGCTGGTGGGGCGAGTGGCAGGCGCCGGTGGCGAAGTAACAGAAGAACGGCCGATCGGGCTCCACCGCGCGGAGGTCCCCGATGAACTCGATCGCACGGTCCGCGAGGTCCGTCGTCAGGTGGTACCCGTCCTCGAGGCGGCGCGGCGGCCGCACTGCGTGGTTGTCGTGGTACAGCGCCGGCACGAACTGGTGCGTCTCCCCGCCGTGGAAGCCGTACCACCGGTCGAAACCGCGAGACAGCGGCCAGGTGTCCCTGCGAGCCCCCATGTGCACCTCGCCCTCGGGCGTGAGATGCCACTTGCCGACCGCGAACGTCGCATACCCGTGCGCGCGGAGGATCTCTGAGAGGTACCCGTTCTCGCGCGGCGGCCGTCCCCAGTACCCCGGGTACCCGATCGCGAGCTCGGCCACGCGGCCCATGCCGCTGCGGTGGTGGTTCCTTCCCGTGAGAAGGCAGGCCCGCGTGGGTGAGCACAGCGCGGTGGTGCGGAAATTGGAGAGCCGCACGCCCTGCGTCGCGAGCCCGTCGAGGACGGGCGTCTCGATGTCCGACCCATAGCAGCCGAGCTGGGCGAAACCCACGTCGTCCAGGACGACCAGCAAGACGTTGGGCGCGCAGTCCGGGGGCTGCGGTACGGGGGGCCACCACGGAGTGGACGACCTCCAGTCACGCCCGACCCTTCCGACCTGCACGTCGCGCCTCCTCGAGCTCGGAGAACGAGCTTGCCACCCGAAGGGGCGCGGGCACGGAATCCTGGCGGGGCTATTACGGTTGGATCTCTCCTGTGCGGGGGATCGCGAACGTGACGGCTCGCACGGGAGGAGCCGTCGTCCATCGAAGGGACGGAGTGCGGAGTGACGCCAGCGGACGCTGACAGGACTAAATCGCCGCGCAGCGCACGCGCGGCACGCCTTGGCGACGCGTACGAGGCGACGCGTCAGACGACGGAGGCGCTGGCAGCACCGCTCTCCGCGGAGGACCAGACCGTGCAGTCGATGCCCGACGTCAGCCCCACGAAGTGGCACCGAGGGCACACGACGTGGTTCTTCGAGACCTTTCTCCTGCTGCCTGAGCTAGCCGGGTACGAGCACCGCCACCCGATGTACGCCTTCATCTTCAACTCCTACTACGAAGGGGTGGGGGCGAGGCATCCCCGACCCGAGCGGGGCGTGCTCTCGAGACCGGGGATCGCCGAGGTCGCGGCGTACCGGCGCCACGTCGACGAGGCGATGAAGGAGCTGCTCGCCCTCCCCCTCGCCCCCGACACGCTCGACCTCGTGGAGCTCGGGATCCACCACGAGCAACAGCATCAGGAGCTCCTCCTCATGGACATCAAACACGTCTTGTCGAAGAGCCCGCTTCGCCCTGCCTACCGTTGCGGGCCCGAGGACGAGAGCCTGCGCGAAGTCGCTCGGGACGACGCCCTTGCGTACGAGCAGAAAGTTGGTTGGATGGAGCATCCCGGCGGGCTCGTGGAGATCGGCCACAGTGGCGCGGACTTCTCCTTCGACAATGAGTCGCCTCGTCACGAGGTGCAGCTCGTCCCGTTCGCGCTCGCAGACCGCCCGGTCACCTGCGGCGAATGGGCGGAGTTCGTCGACGACGGCGGCTACTCGCGGCCCGAGCTCTGGCTGTCTGAAGGCTGGGCCACCGTGCAGGAGCAGCGCTGGCGATCGCCCCTCTACTGGGACCTGGACGGCGAGGAAGTCTCCGTGTTCACGCTCGACGGTCCTCGAGCGTTCGACCCGACCGAACCGGTGGTGCACGTGAGCTACTTCGAGGCGGACGCCTACGCCCGCTGGGCCGGCGCCCGACTGCCCACCGAGGCGGAATGGGAGACGGCGGCATCCGGGGTGCACGCCAAGGACGCCCCGTTCGGTCTCCACCCCCGGCCCCTCGGCGGCACGGGCTACTTCGGCACGGTGTGGCAGTGGACGTCGAGCAGCTACAGCGCCTACCCGGGCTTCCGGCCCGCCGCAGGTGCCGTCGGTGAGTACAACGGCAAGTTCATGGTCAACCAGCAGGTCCTGCGCGGGAGCGCGTGCATCACGCCGGTGGGTCACGCGCGGACGACGTACAGGAACTTCTTCCCCGCCTCGGCCCGCTGGGCTTTCAGCGGACTGCGGCTCGCGCGAGACCTGTGACGGTCACCCTCTCCACATCGCCTGCGCTCACCGTCGACATCCGCCTCCGAGCACGCGACCGGCGGGCTGCGCTCGCGCAGGACGTCAGGATGGGACTCGGAGCGACGCGGAAGTCGATCCCCCCGACGTGGTTCTACGACGAGGTCGGTAGCAAGCTCTTCGAGGAGATCACCGAGCTGCCCGAGTACTACCAGACCAGGACCGAGCGCGCGCTCCTCGAGAACCACGCGGCGGACATCGCCACGCTTGCCCGGTCCGACACGCTCGTCGAGCTCGGTGCCGGATCGTGCGGGAAGACCCGCCTGCTCCTGGACGCGCTCGCGGGAGGCGGCGAGCTGCACAGGTACGTGCCCTTCGACTTGACGTCCTCCCCGCCCTGAAGGGCGGGGATTCCTGCCTCCCCCGTGCTGTCTCTCACGCCGCAATGAGGGTGGTGTGAGCCGTAGGCACGGGTTGTGCAGGGTTCGCCCGAGCAACTCCGTCGCCGCGAGGCCTGTGGAGCCTCTTGTCGCGGCGCGCCACCGCATGCGGGTGATGCTGCTGCCCGCACCGTGAGCCTCGCTGCTTGCTGATGTTGGACGCCGGGTCCCCACAGACGTCGTCGCGGGTGAGGAGAGCAAGGGCTGCTTCCTCCACGTCCAACAGGTCGACGACCTTCCCGTCCACCTGGGTGGGGTGGACGTAGAGGGCCAAAA
>JASHYA010000154.1 GCA_030043315.1 Acidimicrobiales bacterium | reverse complement strand
CACGGATCGCCCGCCTCCATCACCTCCAAGATCTGGCGGTTCGTCTCCTACGGCGTGACCCCGGCCTCCGATGACTCAGGGGAGGTCATCGACTTCGACCAGGTGGCGGACCTCGCCAGGCGCGAGCGGCCCAAGCTCGTCGTCGCGGGCTCCACCGCGTACAGCAGGACCATCGACCCTGCCCCGTTCCGGGAGATCGCGGACGCCACGGGCGCGTTGTTCATGTTCGACATGGCGCACCCCGCCGGTCTCGTCGCCGGCGGCGCGCACCCCTCTCCGGTGGGCATCGCGGACGTGGTGACCTTCACCACCCACAAGACGCTTCGGGGGCCACGGGGAGGCGCGATCCTGTGCGGCGCGGACCTCGCCAAGTCGATCGACAGCGCGGTGTTCCCGGGCCTCCAGGGCGGACCGCTCGAGCACGTGATCGCGGCGAAGGCCGTCGCCTTCGCCGAGGCGCAGACTCCGGGGTTCCGCGCGTACGCAGCCCAGGTCGTGGAGAACGCGCGCGCCCTCGGCATCGCGCTCGCAGAGCGGGGCTTCCGGCTCGTCTCGGGCGGCACCGACAACCACATGCTCCTGGTCGACCTCAGGCCGTTCGACGCCGAGCTGACGGGCAGGGAGGCACAGGAGGTCCTCGATCGCGCGGGCATCACCTGCAACCGCAACACCGTCCCCGACGACCCCCGCTCCCCATTCGTGACCTCGGGCCTCCGGCTGGGGTCCGCGGCCGAGACCACGGCCGGCATGGGCCCGGCGGAGATGGTGCGGATCGCCGCGCTCGTCGAGAGGACGCTGCGTGGCCGGGCCGACGAGTCCGTGGTGGCCGCGGTACGGGCCGAGGTGCGCGAGCTGTGCGCCGCGTTCCCGCCCTACACGAGCCTGGTGACGGGCTCGGGGTAGCGGCGCCGGCAAGGCGCGAGGACCGCGCAATGCCTTGGTACGGGTGGTACGTCGTGGTCCTCGTGGTGGCCGCGGCAGTGACGGCCGCGAGCGCGTGGCCGGCCGCGAGGCTGGCGCGCAAGATCGGGTACGTGGCGCTTCCCGGCGACCGCAAGGTCCACACCCGGACCACGCCGTACGGGGGCGGTCCGGCGATGTTCCTCGGGTTCCTCGTGGCGATGATGGTCGCGGCCGGCCTCCACGGCCTCCACCACATCTTCGTCAGCTCCTCCGAGCCGCTGGGGGTGGTGCTCGCCGCCGCGGCGATCTTCGGTGTCGGGCTCATCGACGACGCACGCGAGATGTCCGCTCCCGCCAAGATCGCGGGCCAGGTCCTCGCCGCGTCCATCCTCTACTTCCTCGGCGTGACGCTGTACTGGTTCAAGGTGCCGCACGGCGGGGTCGTTCTGCTCACCCCGGCGATCACCCCGCTCATCATGGCCCTGGTGGTGATCGCCATCACGAACGCGGTGAACCTCATCGACGGGCTCGACGGCCTCGCGGCCGGCGTGGTAGCGATCGGCGGCGGCGCCCTCGCCGTCTACGGCCTGCGGCTGGTCGAGATCGGGGTGCTCTCGAGCACAAACGTCGGGCCCCTCGTGGCGGTGATCGCGTGCGGGGTGTGCCTCGGGTTCCTTCCCTTCAACTTCCACCCCGCCAAGATGTTCATGGGCGACGCGGGGTCCCTCCTCCTCGGTCTCCTCATGGCCGCGTCGACGATGGTGATCGGAGGCCGGGTCGCGGCCCAGCCCGGCCTCACCTACTTCTTCTTCGCCCCGCTCCTGATCCCCTTCTTCATCCTGGGAGTGCCCATGGTGGACATGGCGTTCGCCTTCGTTCGCCGGACCGCGCGCGGGACCGGGTTCCACATCCCCGACATGGACCACATCCACCACCGCCTCCTCCGGCTCGGCCACGGCCACCGGCGCAGCGTCGTGATCCTGTGGGCGTGGACCGCGGCCCTGTCGGGCTTCATCCTCTTCCCACTCTTCGTCCGGGCGGTGAACCCGTTCATCCCGCTGGGGGTGGCGCTGCTCGCCGTGGGCCTCCTCACGTGGTTCCACCCCGATCTGCGTCACCGGGCGGAGGCGCCACCCGCCGAGGTCGAGGCGGCGCCCTCCGCGGTGGAGGCGTCACCCGCCGAGGTCGAGGCGGCTCCGCCGTCGCCGTCACCCGCCTGGCCGAACGGGGACCGGGGGGTCGCCGCGCTCGAGTGGCCCCCCGCCCGTGGGGAAGCGAACGGGGCGATGGCGGCCTCCGGCGGCCCCGTGCGCAACGGGGGCGCCCGCCGGGAGAGGGTGGCCGGGGGTGGCGGGGTCCCGCCGGTCCCGAGCGATCGTTTTGCCGACGGGCGAGACCGGATGGAATGATGACGCACGTGTCAACTCCCCACCGGGCCGAAGGTACCGGGCCGGGATGGCGTCGAGCCACGGGCGCGCGCACGGCCCCGTGATCGCAGGGAGTCGATCGGGTGCACCGCACCTCTGCCCGGCCTGACGCGGCCACGACCGGCGATGGTGGAGGAGCCCCCCTCAGCGCCGCCTCCGGGCGATGCGGGCCCCGGGGGCACCGGGGATCCGGGCGGCAAACCCGCCCCCACGCTGGGCGATCTGTTCTGGGTGGGCACCGCGTGCGCGATCTCGGTCGTCGCAGGCGGGGGGATCGGCTATGCGATCGACGACGCCCTCGGGACGTTGCCGTGGTTCACCATCGCGGGGCTCGCGTTCGGTGTACTGTCTGCCGTCCTGCTCGCCGTGAACCAGCTCCGCAAGTACGTCTGACCTGCGGGACGGCCCCGACGTCCGGCGAACCTCCTCCGTGGGCACCCGCCGCCGGGGCTGGGACGCGGGGCGGGGTCTGACGAGAAGAAAAAAAGGTATGTTCGAACGGTTTCAACTGCCCGACGTGGCCGCTGTCGCGCGCCGCACCATGGTGAGCGCGCTCGTGGTGGGCGTGCTCGGCCTCGTCGTCCTCCTCCTGTTCAGCCAGACCTGGGCCGCCCTCGGGCTGTGCATCGGCATCGCTCTCGGGATCGGCAACTTCCGGCTGATCGTGCGCTCGGTCGTGAAGGTCGGGCGCCGGGCGGAGGGCAACAAACGGCGGCCGCTCGCCATGAACACGCTCGGTCGGCTCATGACGATGACCGTCGTGGCGCTCGTGCTGGCGTGGGTGAAGCCGGCGCTCGGCCTCGGGATCATCGGCGGGCTGGCGGTCTTCCAGTTCCTGCTGCTCGCGAACGTGACGCGCTCCATGCTGAAGGCTGGCGCCGCGGGTGGCGGGGCGGGCGCGCCGGGAGGGGGCACCGGCGGGGGTCTCGCCCTCCTCTTCGGATCGGCGCTGGGCGACCCCCTCGGCTCCGGTGACGACGCTTCCGCCGGCGTCATCGACGTCGCCGAGCTCGGCGACGCCGGCGACGGCGCGACGGGCGGGGGAGCCGCCTGACGATGGCTGCCGGCGGGGCACTGGTGTTCTTGCGATCGTTCGTCGCGGTGGCCATCACCGTCGGCACACACATCGAGGTCAAGGTGGTCGGCCTCACCATGAACCTCGACACGCTCTGGTCCACCGGCGCCGCGGTCCTGGTCGTGATCGTGCTCGGGCTGGTGCTTCGGCGACAGGCGACGAGCGGGGTCCCCGGGAAGTTCCAGCTGGTCTGGGAGACGGGAGTGAACGTCGTCCGGCGCCAGGTCGAGGGGTCGATCGGACCTCAGGGGCTGTCGGTCATCCCGCTCGCCATCGCGCTCTTCGTCTTCATCCTCGTCGCGAATTTCTTCGAGATCTTCGGTCTGGGCAGCAAGTACGAGCTCCTCGGGCCACCGACCGCGGATGTGAGCATGCCGGCGGCGCTCGCCATCTTCGTGATCGTGCTCGTGCACATCTCGTCGATCCGCGCCCGCGGCATCGGCGGCTACCTGCGGCACTACATGCTGCAGCCGTTCCCGAAGTTCCTCTTCCCGTTCAACATCTTCATCAACCTGGTGGAGGAGATCGCCAAGCCCGTCACCCTGGCGCTCCGGCTCTTCGGCAACCTGTTCTCGGGCGCGCTCATGCTCACGCTCATCGCCGCCCTCGGCGCCTGGAAGCTCGGACCCGTCCCGATCGGCGACGTCCTCACGTTCGTGTTCGCAGTGGTGTGGAAGCTCTTCGATGTCTTCCTCATCGGCCCGATCCAGGCGTTCATCTTCGCCCTGCTCACCATCTTGTACTTCGACACGGCAATGTCCACCGCCGACCAGCACTGATCGCCAAGGTTCAAGGTTCTCGTCACAGGGCTCTGTTGCAGGGCTCTCGTCAAAGAAGGAGAAGGAAGCACATGTCAGTCACCCCGACCCAAGAGGGCCTGCAGCTCGGCGGGGCCATGATCGGCGGCGGGATCGCGCTCGGAGGGGGCGCCATCGGCGCCGCCATCGGAGACGGCCTGGCCGGCAGCCAGACCATCGCCGGCGTCGCACGTCAGCCGGAAGCCCAGGGCCGACTCTTCACGATCATGTTCCTGACGGTCGGCCTGGTGGAGGCGATGTACTTCATCAACCTCGCCTTCACCGTCCTCTTCGTCTTCGTGCTGTACCACAAGTAGAGAGCGGGCCGTACTGCAATGCTCTCGAGCGTCTTCATCGTCCCCAACGGGACGTTCTTCGCTGAGCTCCTCGCCTTCGTGATCGTGCTCTTCGTCGTCGCGAAGTACATCCTGCCGCCGATCAACCGCAT
>JASHYA010000016.1 GCA_030043315.1 Acidimicrobiales bacterium | reverse complement strand
GTCCGCCGGACCAGCTCCCGGGGGAGGAGACGGTGACCGCGACGTGCGGCTCGGTGCGGATGCAGTCGACGCTGACGATCGTGGATACTGCGAAGACGTCCCTGCCCGGGGGCAGCGCGGGGATCTTCGGGGTGTTCGTGCTGCTCGGAGGCATGCTGGTGAAGGGTCAGTATTCGGAGGCGATGGGCGGCGGTCGGCGCCGTAAGAAGCGCGCGAAGAAGGGGAACGGGAAGTGACGGTTCGGCTCCACTTCCCGCGGGCGCTAACCCACGCGTGTCGACACGCCGAAGATCGTCTCTTCGCCGACCCGTCCCTTCACGGTGACGGTCTGGGGCGACTCGAAGGCGAACGGGCCGCGTGCCGCCGCGCGCACCGCATCGACGGCGAGGACCGAGGCGCGCCCGTCGCGCCCGGCCAGCGCGGAGATCCGGAACCCCAGGTTCACCGCGTCGCCGATGGCCATCACGACCGCGCCGGGCATGAGCCGCAGCACGACCGTGCCGGTGACCACGCCCCAACCCATACGCAGCGGCGAACCGTCCTCGTAGCGAAGTTCGAGGTTGCTGACCCACTCCTTGACGCGCTCGGCTGCGGCCGTCACGAAGCCGAGGGCGTGGTCGACCGCGTCGGGGTCGTTGTCGATCTCCCAGCTCGCGAAGAAGGCGTCGCCGACGTAGTCGATGAGCGTGCCGCGGTGCTCCCTCAGAAGCTCCCGGAGATTCCGGTAGAGCTGGTCGACGTCACGGGCGAGCACGACCTGGTCGGCCTGCTCGGACACCGTCGAGTAGTTGATGAGATCACCCATCACCATCGCCATGGAGATCGGCGCGTCGATCGACATGGTCGCACGGGAGATGGCGCGCGGAGCGGCGCCCGGGTCCGCGCTCTTGCTGTGGAACTCGACGACGTGGCCGCCGACCTGGATCCGGTCCCCGTCGTTCAGCGGGACCGCCACGGCCCGCTCGATGCGGACGCCGTTCACCCTCGTGCCGTTGCTCGACGTGTCGACGACGACCGCCCGGGAGGAGTCATGGTCGACACGAACCTCCAGGTGGTTGCGGGACACCTCGAGGTCATCGGGGACGAGGATCCGCCTGGACTCCTCGACGCCGGCGCACTCGCGCCCGACGAAGACCCGGTCGACGAGCGGGACCTGGGGTCCATCGGCTCCGCCGGGGTCGAGCACGAGGTACCCGATGGCCTCCCCCACGTGATGCTCTCCCTCCATCCGGGAGATCGTAATTCGGGTCCCTCGCCCATGAGCCAGATGGGGAAGCAGATATGACGACCCCGCCTTCGAGGCTGACATCGGACGCGGGGGACCCCGGACGGCTGCTCGAAGGGGCCCTCCCGGGCTACGAGATCTTCGGGGAGCTCGGGCGCGGGGCCTACGGCGTCGTCTTCGCCGGCCGCCACCGCCAGCTCGACAGGGAGGTGGCGATCAAACAGCTCCTCCTCGGGCACGCGAGCAACGAGGGCATCCGTGCGCGGTTCCGCGCCGAGGCGCAGGTGCTCGCCGCGATCTCGCACCCCCACGTCGTCCCCGTCTACGACTACGTCGAGAACGAGGGCGTCTGCGTGCTCGTGATGGAGCGGCTGAACGGCGGCACCGTGTGGCGCCGCTTCGTCGAGCAGGGGTTCAGCCAGCTGACGTCCTGCGCCGTGGCGCTGGTGGCGTGCTCGGGGCTGCACGGGGCGCACGACCGCGGCGTGCTGCACCGGGACATGAAGCCCGAGAACATGCTCTTTGGCTCCGATGGCAGCCTGAAGGTGACGGACTTCGGGCTCGCCAAGGTCCTGAGCGCGGACGACACGCTCGCGACCCCGGATGGCGAGCTCCTGGGGACGCCCGCCTACATGGCTCCGGAGCAGGCGACCGGCGCCCAGATCGGCCCGGCGACCGACGTGTACGCGGCCGGCATGATGCTCTACGAGATGCTGTCGGGGCAGCTCCCGTACCCCGAGGAGGGCGGTCCGCTCGCGATCGTCCTCAGGCACTTGAACGAGGAGCCCGCCCCCCTCGCACAGGTCGCCCCCCACGTCCCGAGCGAGCTCGCCGACACGGTGATGCGTGCGCTGTCCCGCTCGCCCGAGGACCGCTTCGGCTCGGCGGAGGAGTTCGGCGTGGCCATCGCCGGCGCGGCCGCGGCCGCGTGGGGATCGCGGTGGCTGGACGGGCTGACCGTCTCCTTGCGCGAGCCCGGACCGATCCTCGAGACCGCCCACAAGGGGGACGCAGGGCGCGCGTCTCGTGGCGAGGCGAGCACGATCCGCCCCGCGGTGGACCTGCACGTCGCTGGCGCGCCCGGCGGCCTCGCGCTCGACGACATGATGCCGCTCCGCCGCGCGCCGGTCGAGGTGCCCGCGTTCCCCACCCGGCTCGCCTGGGCGGCAGGTCTCCTGGGGGTGCTCGCGCTGGTCTTCGGGTTGCTCGGTATCGGGTCGTCCGCGCCCCACTCGTCGCTGCCCCGCGGCGCGGTGACCGTCGCCGGGCATGACCCGGCCGCCGGCGCGGTCGACGCGGATCTCGGGAACACCATCCGGGTGGTGGTCCACGGCACCCCCGCGGCGAGCGGCGTACCGACCTCGGCGGCCCTCGACCTCTCCCTCGGCGGCGTCTCCGTCGTGCGCTCGACGGCATCGACCGTCACCACCGCGACAGGCGTGACCGCCACACTCGACGCGAGCGCGGGCCGCTACATCGTGGGGGGCACGCTCGACGCGAGCCTGGCGCTCACCGGCCCGCGCGGCACCGCGACCGACGACTTCCGGATGCACACGTCCCGCACGCCGTTCGGGACGCTCGTCGGCGTCGCGTGCATCCTCCTCCTCCTCGGGGTCGCCGCGTACGCGGAGTCCCTCTTGCGCGGGCTCCGGCGGGGACGCCGACGTCAGACCCGTGAGGCCGTCGCCGGGACGACGGTCGTCGGGGCGCTCGGCGGTCTTGCCTTCGCGCTCTGGGGGTGGATGCTCGGCGTCAGCGTCCCGACCTTCCCGGGGCTCCTCGTCCCGGTCGGTGTGGGGGCGGTCGCCGGCCTGGCCGCGGCCCTCGCTGCGCGACGGGTCGGGGACCGGGCGCGGGCGAAGCGCCAGGCGAACCGTCTCGTCCTCGTGGCCAAGCGCAGGGCCGTGCCGCCGCCGCAGGCACGACCGGTCTCGGTGGGAGCAGGCAGTTGACCAGGGCACGGTCCCGGGGGCGCGTCGGGCGGCTGCTGCGGCTCGTACCGGCCGCGCTGGTCGTCTGGGCCGCGGCCTCTGCTTTCCTCTGGGGGCCCGTCGCCGGCGGGGTCGCGGGTGCCGCCACCGGCGCGCGGGTGCAGATCGTGGTGAACGGCCAGCCCGCGGCCACCTCGTCCGACGCGCACCCGGTCCGTCTCGACCCCGGGAAGCCCGCCCGCGTCCACCTGACCCTCACCGCGGGCGGCTCGGCGCTGCACGTGACGACGGTCCGGTTCCAAGGTGACGTCATGGCGCTCCCGCTGTTCTCCTACGACAGCACGGTCGACTTCGTGGTCCCCGCCGGCGCGACGCGGTCGTTCACATTCGAGGTCAGCCTCACCGGCATCGGCAGCGAGGCGACCGGGCTCGTCGACACCACCTTCACGCTCCTGTCACCGAACGGCGCCGCGCTCGCCTCGGAGACCGCGGTCACCGACGTCAACGGCTCCGTCGTCTCCCTCTACGGGCTCTTCGGTCTTGCGGTGCTCGTGCTCACCCTGACGTCGCTCCTCTTCGGCCTCCTCGCCATGGCCCGCCACCAGCTCCCGCAGAACCGTTGGATGCGCGCGGTGCGGTTCTTCATCCCCGGGTTCGGGATCGGCCTCATCCTCATCTTCACGATGTCCGCCTTCAGGGTCTTCGACCCCGGGACCAGCCACTGGGTCCCGCTCCTCGTCATCCCGAGCGTCATCGGCTTCGCCTGCGGCTACCTCACGCCGGCCCCCGACGAGGAGGAGTTCGACGACTACGACCCCGATGTGCTGATCGCGCAGATCATGATCGTGGACGAGGACCCGTTGGAGGAGGAGGGGGCGGCCGTTGCGGAGCCGGACCTCGTGCGCGCGAGCCTCGTGCGGCCGAGCTCCGTCCCTCCGCCCTCGGCTCCTCCCTCGACGCCTCGTACGGGGGTGCCCGACAGCCGCGCCACCGGTGCCCCGGTGCCCGACGCGCCGGTGCCCGACAGCCGCGCCACGTCCGCGCCGGTGCCCGACGAGCCCGTCCCAGACAGCCGCTCCACGTCCGCGCCAGGGCCCGACGAGCCGGTCCCGGACAGCCGGGCGACGATTGCGCCGATGGCGGAGACAGGGGAGTCCGGCGCCCACGGTTGAGCGTCGCTCTCAGCAATCGCGTTGATTGCTAAGCACAAGAGCGCGCTCCCGCAGACTTTCCGTTGACAAAATGTTGTTTCTGCCTGGAGAATTACGTGAGGATTCTCGCGCAGAGTCTTTTCTCGCAACGCGTATCCAGAACAATCGGCTCGTGATCGGGGAAGCACGCAGGGGAGGGCTGCTCACGGATGGGGTGGCTCTGACGCCAGGGCGGAGGAGGCGAAGCAGGCGGTGTCGCCGAAGCGCCGAGGTCAGGACACGTTGTCGAGCCCGTACCGCGGGTCGGATAGCCGCGGGAACGCAGGTGCCCTGACGGCGTTGCCGGCGAGACAGCTGCTGCCGATGGCCGCCTTCGTTGCTGCCGGTGCGGCTATGCCCGCGCTCTTCTTGGTCGCCCGTCACCCAGATGCGGGCGCGCTCGACTCCTATCTGGGGGCCGCGGCGGGTCTGCTCTGCGTGCTCGGGGGTGCGACCTGGCTCGTCACGTGGCGCATCGTCGGACGCGCGCTCCAAGGATGGCTCGGATGCGCGTTCGTCGTCTTCGGGGTCCTGATGCTCGTGTCGACCGTGGACACGTATCTCGGTGCGGGGGAGAGCCCGACTTCAGAGCCGTTTGGAAACCTCCTCGGTGCTGCGATCTCGGGGTGGCTCGTCTGGCGCGGCCTGACGGACCATGAGGTCAACGCCGCGCTCCGTCCCATGGTGAACATCCTCGTCGGGATCGGTGCCGGAGTCGCCGCCATGGGGTGCTTGCACTTCGCCGCGACCCAGGGCTTGCTCACATGGGCCACGACCTCCCTCTCAGCGGCGGTATGCAACGGAGCTGCTGCGATGATATGGGTGGCCGTCAGCCTCACCGGATTCAGGTGGGCGGCACGGAGAGGAGTCCTGCCGCCATGGACGGTTGCTGCCGGCGGCTTGTTCGCGCTGGGTTGCGCGACGCGTATCCTCCACACCGAGTCGGGGCTGGCAACAGTCGTCGGCCTGGGCTTCGTGTTCATTGGTGCAGCGCTGGCCGACGGAACCGCGATCACCGGTCTCCAGGGCGTGCTCACCGCGCTCGACTCGAGCCTTCATCAGGCGCTGGACGATCACGAGCAGCTCGAAGAATGGCTCCACGATGTTCGCAACGCCGTGGCCGGGCTCCAGGCCGCGGACGCGGTGATGCGGACCCACGCACCTTCGGGCATGCCCGACCACGTCGAATTGGCTGACTCGGTGACCGCCGAGCTCGCGCGGCTCCACACGCTCGTGGACTCGTCCCTCCAGGTGCGTAGTGAGCGAGTCGACCTCGAGGAGGTCCTCCGGCCGGTGGTCATGGCCGAGCGAGCCCTGGGGACGGTCGTCGAGATGGACCTCGGTGGGCTGTCCGTCCGGGCTGACCGTTCCGCGCTCTGCCGGGTCGTGCAGAACGTCCTCGTGAACGCGCGGCGTTACGCACCTGGGACCACGCTCGTGGTAAAAGCCGAGCTACTGGGTGACGCCGTGGAGCTGTCGATCAGAGATGGCGGTCCGGGCATTGCTCCGCACGAGCGAAACGCCGTCTTCGAACGGGGTCGCCGCGGTTCGGGCAGCCAGGACGTCTCGGGGGACGGACTCGGGCTCTACGCCGCAGGGAGGCTCGCTGCTGCGATGGGCGGTGAGATCTCGGTCAGTGCGGACGATCTGCCAGGGTGCTGCATCGTCCTTCGTCTGCCGTCTGGCGGCGACGCGGCGACGCGGCACCACGACTTGGCGCGCGAGGCGGTCTGAGCACCGGATGCCCCGGTGACGGTGATCGCAATCGTCGAGGACCACCGTCTCTTCAGCGCCTCGCTCGCCGTCGCTCTCAGAACGCAGGGGTTCGATGTGCTCACGCCGACGCTCGGAACCCTGGCGGGGCTGCGAGTCGAGCTCGTCGCGCGTCGGCCGCACGTGGTCCTGCTCGACCGCGATCTCGGTGATCTGGGCTCCGGGGAGGAGCTCATCGGGCCGGTGTCGACTGCAGGCTCTGCTGTCGTCGTGGTGTCCGCAACGCTCGACGACTTCGTCATCGGACGCTGCTTTACGCTCGGCGCAACCGCTTGTGTGTCCAAGAGCGAGCC
>JASHYA010000153.1 GCA_030043315.1 Acidimicrobiales bacterium | reverse complement strand
TGGCGATCGGATTCTCAAGCTCTTCACACCGCAGCCTCTCAGCGTTGTCATTCTCCGTGTTGCCGACCGTCTTCATTCTCGGCTGGTTCACGACGGTGCGTCTCATCGAGACAAGCGTCGAGAACATCGTTTCGCGCCGGCGCATCGAGGCGATTCGACGCTACTACTCACGCCTCGAAGCGGACGAAGAGCACCGCTTCTTTCGTGACGATTTCGAGCGCAGCGGTGCCCACGGCGTGCGTTATCACGGCCGTTCGATCCTGTTCACGATGGCGAGCATGATCCACCTCGTCAATTCGGTGGTCGGCGGTGCCACCGCGGCTCTGATCTGCGTGCTCGGAGCCGGCCTGAGCACGGCCGTCGGGCTCGGTCTCGGCGTGACGGTTGGCGTGGTCTTACTGACCGGCGGTCTTGTCTACGAGTACCAGCGTCTAGCTCCACTGATCCGGGCGGGCGGCCGAGCACCCCACGAACAAACGACCTGAGCACGGTGCCGGAGAGGGAAATGGCGAAGCAGTGGGTGGCAGTGGACTTCGGGGGGCCCGAGGTGCTCGAAGAGCGAACCGTCGATCTCCCAGCGCCCGGCCGGAGCGAGGTCACGATCGACGTTCGGGCAGCAGGAATGAACCCCGCCGATTACAAGCACATCGCCCCCGGTCAGAATCGAGGACTGCTTCCGCTCACGCTCGGCTTCGAGGTCGCAGGCGTGCTCGCCGCCATCGGCGCCCATGCCCGACTCGCGTACGGAGAGGGGGCGGTCGGCGATGAAGTCGTCGCGTTCCCAATCACCGGCGGTTACGCGACCGCGCTGAACGTCCACGCCAACGATGTCTTCGCCAAGCCGTCCAGGCTGGGCTTCCCTGAGGCCGCGAACTTGCTCCTGGTCGGGGCTACTGCATCCGAGATGCTTCACGTCACCTCGGTCGGGCCTGGCGACGTCGTCCTTCTCCACGGCGCGGCCGGCGCCGTCGGGACGAGTGTTCTCCAGCAGGCGCGCCTTCTCGGTGCTCGCGTAGTCGGCACCGCCAGCGAGCCGAACTTCGAGAGCGTGGAACGCTACGGCGGCACGCCGATCTGCTACGGAGATGGGCTCGAGCAGCGCGTTCGCAGCGTCGTTCCCGAGGGCGTGAGCGCGGCACTCGACACGACAGGCTCCGACGAAGCGATCGACGTATCAATCGCACTCGTTCCCGACCGCGGACGAATCGTCACCATCGCGGCGTCACAGCGAGCCAAGACAGACCACATCCTCTGGATTGGAGCTTCGAACCCGTCGAGTGGCCCTTACCGAGCTTCTCAGCGAGCGCGCCTACTCGGACTCGCGGGCGAAGGACTTATCGAGGTGCCGATTGGAGCGACCTACCCGATGCGCGAGGCCAAGGCAGCTCTGACGGCTCTGCACGGGAGGCATCACAACGGAAAGCTCGCACTCGTCGCCTGACCCGCTGTTGCGCACCGAGAGAGGAGAGCACATGACCACCATCGGCATCCTTGGAAGCGGCCACGTCGGCACCAACATCGCCCTCGCGGCGATCGCCAACGGGTACGACGTCGTCCTCAGCAATACGCGCGGCCCCGAAACGATGGCGAGCCTGATCGACGAACTCGGCGCGCACGCCAAGGCAGCCACCTCAGAAGACGCGGCCGCAGAAGGGGACTTCGCCGTCGTGGCGATCCCGCTCTCGACCGTAGACCAGGTCCCCGTCGGACCACTTGCCGGCAAGGTCGTCATCGCAACGATCAACTACTTCCCGGAACGACGCGGGCATATCGCCGAGATCGACAACGGCACCACGACGGCGCCCGGGCTCCTCCAACGCCACCTACCGCAGAGCAAGGTCGTACGCGCCTTCAACATGATCAACGCCGAAGAGATGTCCCACGACGGCCACCCCGCAGGTGACCCAAGACGCCGAGCGCTCGCGCTCGCGGGAGACGACGTCGAAGCAAAGCAACTCGTCGCGGAGCTCTACGACCAGTTCGGCTTTGACGCGCTCGACATTGGCCCCCTCTCCGAAAGCTGGCGGCTTGACGCCGGCCAGCCGGCGTTCGTCGCCCACCAAGACCTCGACCAGTTGAAGAGGAACGTCGCGAACGCCAAGCGCCTACCTGCGTAGAGCACGGCCCGCATGACGGCGTGATGCGTCGCGCAAGTCCTCGGGACTGGTCAACACCGAACCGTCTCGCTGGCGCAACGTTGGCGCGCGGGAACCGAGCAACCATGCGGTTTGGGTGACCCACAGCGGTTGCCGGAACCGGTGCTCGACCCTCCCTCGCGCGGCTCGATCCGCTCCCACGGTTTTGCGACGTATGCCGATGGGCTGTTCCCGTCAAGCCAGAGGACCCTCCATTTGGAGATGAGTTCTTGAGGGCGGTTCTTGCCAGCACGTGCGAAACCAACCGCGCTGTCGCGGCCACTGGCAGGCCAGCGACCCGAGGGCCCAAGGAGCGGTGACCCGGCTCCTCGCCGACTCCCACGTGTCGTGGTTTCCTCGCCGCCCCTTCAGTCGCTGATGTCCCAGGCCTGGGCGTGGTAGTCGACGAACGAGTGCAGGTAGTCGTGCCAGGTGGTCTGGTCGTAGGGGATGGCCTTGAGCCAGTAGGCGACCATCCCGTGGACGGCGAGCAGCGTCGTCACGGTCAGCGCCCCCGCCAGGATCATCCGTCGCCGCGGGCGCCGGACGCTCTCGCAGAGCGCGGCGAGCCCGAGCGCGAACACGGGCATCGCGTCGATCAGGGCCCGCATCCCGAACGAGCCCCCGTACCACCACTGCGACCAGCTCGCGACGACCCAGGTGGTGACGAGCAGGTAGGCGACCGCGCCGAGGAAGAGCGGCTCGGCGTGCCGGCGCAGCAGCGGCAGCCCCGCGACTGCGAGCAGGAGCAGCGGGGTCCAGAAGAAGAGCCCCTTGCGCACGCTGAAGAGCACGCCGACGAGGTGCGGCGATGCAAGCGTGAGGTGGGCGTCGTCGGAGCCCTCGTAGGGGTTCGTAAACGGCGAGCCGGTGATGCGGTCGAGGTAGAGGAGCTCGGGCATGGCGGTGACGATGAAGACGCCGGCCCCGATCGCGAGCAGGTCGGCGTGGCGCAGGAGCGCTCGCGCCCGCGCGGGCACGTCGCGCGGTCGCGAGACGCCGACGAGCGCGCAGAAGAGGACGATCACGAGGTCGGTCGGACGCACGAGCCCGACCAGGCCGAGCGTCGCGGCGAGGCCGACCACGGTCGCGACCCGGGGTCGCCTCCAGACGGCGAGGGTGATGCGCACCGTGAGCGCGACGAGGAAGAACGAGTAGCCCTCGCTGAGCGTCGTGTCGTAGCTCGCGTACTGGAACACCGCCGCCCCGAACGTCATCGCGACGGTGGTGATCACGACCGTGCGCCGTGAGAAGAAGCGCCGCAGCACCGACGCCATGAGCGCGAGCCCGGCGAGCACGTAGACGATCGCCGACGCGACCGCGGCTGCCTGGTACGGCCACGAGAAGCCGTCCCGCGCGCTCGCGCTCGCGATCGCGACGACCTCTCCGACTGCGAAGAAGGGCAGCATCATGATCGCCTCCCCGACGCCGTGCGGGTCGAGCGGCACCGACCCGCCCGAGCGCGAGGGCACCTGGACGATCCCCGCGACGGCGGCCTGCTCCCCGAGCGAGCGGGCGATCGTCGTCCTCAGCGTGACGTCGTGGTCGATCAGGAGGGCGGGGAGGTAGACGTAGTAGCTGAGCCCGTCGCCGCGGATCGGAGGCTGATCGAAGTAGGTCAGCTTCGCGCCGTAGATCCAGGCGTTGCTCGCGATCGCGAGTATGCCGACGGCGGCGAGGAAGGCGAGCAGGAGGCGGCGATCCGACCAGGTCTCGAGGTGCGCCACGAGCCCGCGCAGGCCGCGTGCGGGCAGCGCCGCCTGCGCCGTCATCCGGGGGAGGTCGGTCCGCTGAGACGGCGGCTCTGGCGACGCGCCACGGGCCGATTATCCTCGCGCGCCGGACGGCGGCGGTCGAGCCAACCGCCGGCCCGGACGCGGCCGGGTCGAAGCGGTCGCATCCGAAGCACCGGTCAATCGGGGCTCGAACGCACGGGCCGGTCGATCGTGCGCGAGCCGCGAGTCGAGCAGCCGAGGAGCTTTGCCAACACCTCCGCGCCGACGGCGACGTGACACCACGATTCTCACGAGACGGTAACCACATTGGAACCGGAGTTACATCGAGAGCGTCTAGCGTCCCGGCGGGAGTGTCGGCCAGGCGGCTGACCTTCACTTGCCCGCAACGAAGGAGGAGAGAATGGAGCACAACGACCGTGGAACTCGGCGCCTGTCGCGCCGCAGAGTTGCGGTCGCCGTGGTGGCGGCCCTGCTTCTCGGGGGCGTCGTCGCGACGGCACGAGGCGATGACCCGTTCAACTCGTCGCCTGCTTTCACACCCGGCAACCTCCTGGTCCTGAGGAGCAACTACGTGCCCGACCCGAACCTCGTCGCCGGCACGACCGAGCTTCCCCCCGGCTGTGGCGCCGCGGGCGACCCCTGCACCGCGGCCAACACCGACGGGACGCAGTTCCCCCAGGTTTTCAACAATGACAACGTCGACGGGAGCTTCGGCATCACCGCCCCGCTCTTCCTCGACCAGGTCGACCCGAACAGCGGACGCCTGATCAGCACGCTGCCGGTGCCGACCAGCGAGCTCGTGACGAGCTTCTCGTCGAAGTCCGAGGGAGCGCTCAACCTCTCCACCGACGGCAAGCTCGTGTCGTTCATGGGGTACGTCGCGCCGGTCGACACGATCGACGCGTCCGCCTCCAACACCCCCGGGGAGATCGACCCCACGAACCCGGTCACGACCACCACCTACCGCGCCGTGGCAACGGTCGACAGCCAGGGCAACTTCCACTTCACGGAGACCAACGCCTACAGCGGCGACAACGGCCGGGCCGCGATCGTGGCCGACGAGGACGGCCAGGCCGTCATCTTCACCGCCGGGAACGCCGGCAACGGCTCCAGCCCGCAGCCGGCCGCGGTCGTGCTGGGCGCCGGCGCGCAGGCGATGGCGCTCTCGATCGGGCCCGAGGCGTTCCAGGATCCGGGGACGCCGACGCCGGTGGGCAGCTTCAACATCCTGCAGCTGAACGGCGTCACGAAGACCGACAAGATCGGCAAGGACGACAACTTCCGCGGCATGACGATCTACAACAACGTCGTCTACTACACGAAGGGCAGCGGAAGCAACGGCGTCAACACCGTGTACTTCATCGACACGACGGGCAAGGCGTGCCCGGCCGGGAGCGGCGGGGTCGGCCTGCCGCAGCCCGGCGCAGCGCTGCCGACGGCGCCGATCAGCTACGACCCGAGCACGATCGTCGCCGACGGCCTGCCGAGCAACATGTGCATCCTCCAGGGGTTCCCGACGACGCTCGCCAAGAGCTCGAGCGAGAACAACTTCCCGTTCGGGATCTGGTTCGCGAACCCCGACACGCTCTACGTCGCGGACGAGGGCGCCGGGGATAACACCTACGACACGACGACCAACACCTACGCCAACACCGCGAGCGACGCCAACGCGGGCCTCGAGAAGTGGGTGTTCAACTCGTCGACCCAGTCGTGGCAGCTCGCCTACACGCTGCAGGCGGGGCTCGACCTGGGCATTCCCTACACCCCCGGCGCGGGCCCAGACGGGACCTGGCCGACCGGCGACAACACGGCCGACTCGCCGCCGACCCCGTGGGCGCCCGCGACGGCGGGCCTGCACAACATCACCGGCCGCGTCAACCCGAACGGAACGGCGACGATCTGGGCGGTGACCTCCACCGTCAGCGGCGACGGCGACCAGGGAGCCGACCCCAACAAGGTCGTCGAGATCACCGATCGGCTCGACGCGACGTCGCTGCCCTCGCAGGAGTCGTTCAGGACGATCGACGCCGCCACGACCGGCCAGGTGCTGCGCGGCGTCTCCTTCACGCCGGGCACCCAGTCCACGAACCAAGGTCAGGGCCAGAACCAGAACGGCCAGTAACCCGAGACGCGGCCAGCCGGGCGGTGCAGCGCGGGCGACCGCGCCGCCCCGCCTCGGCGGCCGCCGACCGGGCCGGCAGTCCGCCGAGCGGCGTTTCCGCGCTCTCGGCGCGCCACGCTCGAGCACAGGGCCGCTCGAGCCTGAGCCGGCAGGGCACTGCTCCCGGCGACCGCCACGGGGCTAGATTCGGTCGCCGTGGCTCGGGGCGACGTCCTGTGGGAGCCGGGCGACGACCTCGTCGCCGCGGCCGAGATCACGCGCTATGCCCGCTGGCTCGAGCGCGAGCGCGGCGTCTCCGTCGTGAGCTACGAGGAGCTGTGGCGCTGGTCGGTCGGGGAGCTCGAGGCGTTCTGGTCGTCGCTGTGGGCGTTCTACGACGTCCGCAGCCGGGCGCCCTACCGCAGGCCGCTCGCGAGCCGGGCGATGCCCGGCGCGGTCTGGTTCCCGGGTGCCGAGCTCAACTACGCCGAGCACGTCTTCCGCGGGCATGCGCCCGAGGCGACGGCGATCGTCTACGCCTCCGAGCAGGCCGCGCCGGGCGAGCTCTCCTGGGTGCAGCTGGCCGAGCTGACAGCGGCGATCGCGGCGGGCCTGCGCGAGCGGGGCGTCGGGCGCGGCGACCGCGTCGCCGCCTACCTGCCAAACGTCCCGGAGGCGGTCGCCGCCCTGCTTGCCTGCGCGAGCATCGGTGCGGTCTGGTCGAGCTGCTCGCCCGACTTCGGCGTCGGGAGCGTCGTCGACCGCTTCGCGCAGATCGAGCCCAAGCTCCTGCTCGCGGTCGACGGCTACCGCTACGGCGGACGGGCCTTCGACCGGCGTGAGACGGTCGCGCGGCTCCGGCGCGGGCTGCCCGGGCTGGAGTGCTGCGTGCTGCTGCCGTCACTCGACGCCGAGGCGAGGCTTGCGGGCGCCCTGACCTGGGGCGAGTTCCT
>JASHYA010000152.1 GCA_030043315.1 Acidimicrobiales bacterium | reverse complement strand
TCCGTTGCCGCGACGAGGCTCTGACCGTTCGCCTGGAGCGCTGCCTGGCCGGGAGCGCCGCCTTCGACCCACGAGCGGTCGAGCAGTTCGACCGTCGTCTACCGACGCTCCTCGACCTGGCTCGGCGCGGCGGAGATGAAGCTCGGCCGCTCGCGTTCCTGCTGGCGATGGTCTCCGCACTGCGGGGTGGCGACAAGCTGCAGATCAGCGAGCTTGTCGAGCGAGGCTGGGACGGAGGTCGCGCCGCTGCCGAGCCCGACGACTGGACGCTGAACCAGGGCATCGGCGCCCTTGTCGTCATCGACGAGCTCGCCCGCGCCGGCGAACTGGCGATCGCCGCACTCGCCGCCGCCCGCGTCCGCGGCTCGCTCCACGGTCACGTCTCGGCCGGCCTGTACCAGGGCTTCATCGAATCGCGACGCGGCCACCTCGGCGCGGCCAGAGTGGAGATCCTCGCTGCGCTCCAGCCTGTCGTCGAGCAGGCGGCCAGCTTCGGCCTCGCGTCGCTGCTCTGGTTCGCCACCGATCTGATCGTCGAACGACCCGACGTCAGCGAGCTGGCGGGGCTGGTCGAGAACGTGGACCTCGGGGCCTTGGCCGCGACCTACTCCGGCGCGCTCTTGCTCGAGGTACGCGGACGGGTCCGCCACGCCGCGGGCCGGACGGCGGAAGGGGCGGACGACCTCCGGGAGGCCGGCAGGATCTCTCTTTCCCTCGGCTTCCGGAACCCCAACGGGTCGAGCTGGCGCTCGGCGCTCGCGTCGATGCTCGGCGGAGAGGACATCGACGAGGCCAGGCGGCTCGCCGAAGAGGAGCTCGCCGACGCCCTCCGGGTCGGACTGCCCCGGGCAATCGGAGTGGCTCACCGGACGCTGGGTTGCCTCGAACGTGGGCAGGTCGGGCGAGAGCATCTGGAGCAGGCCGTGAACGTGCTCGACGGCAGCCCGGCGGTCCTCGAGCACGCCCGTGCCCTGGTGGAGCTGGGGGCAGCGTTACGCCGCGGCGGTGAGCCCAAGAGGGCTCGTGACCCGCTGCGGGCCGGGCTCGACCTGGCGGTCGCGTGCGACGCCGCGCTCCTCGTCGAGCGAGCCCGCGTCGAGTTGACCTTGAGCGGGGCACGTCCACGACGGCTCCTGTCGACTGGACGCGACGGCCTCACCCCCGGTGAGCGCCGTGTCGCCCGGTTGGCAGCGCAGGGCCATACCAACAACGAGGTGGCGCAAGCGTTGTTCATCACCCCCAAGACGGTGGACACGCACCTTTCACGCACCTACGCGAAGCTCGGCATCTCTTCCAGGCAGCAGCTGGCGGCAGCGCTCGGCACGGACGACGCGTGGCCCGAGCCGTTGACTTGAACGCCGCCGCGGTCGGTTGCCCCGCTGTTCCTAGGTGTCCCGTTCCTAGTCCCGCGGTTGGCGGCCGTAGTCGACGACGGTGACGACGTCGGGCGGGAGGGACGCTACGAGCTTGGCGTCAGGGTGGGCGCCGAGCGCGTCGTTGACGGTCGAGAATGCCAATCTCAACGAGACGAAGAGGGTGATCGCGAAGATCTGTGCGTCGCCGAGTCCGGCGTCGCGCAGCCTCTGGATGTCGGCCGAGGTGGTCGTGTTGGGGTCATTCACGACCTTGCGCGCCCACGACGCCATGACGGCTTCCTGCTCCGTCAGTCCATCGTCACACCCAGCCAGCACGGCGGCCGCGAGCTCGGGGCCGGACGCACAGGCCAGCTTGCCGCCCCACGCAAGTGAGCAATAGGAGTCGCCGAGGGTCGACGCGGTGGCGGCGACCAGGATCGCACGATGCCGAAAGCTCAATCCGCTCGGCTTGAAGGCCTCCGACATGAGGTCGAACAGATGGTCCATGGCCTCCGGTTGATGAGCCCATAGCCGGGAGACATTCCATACGAATCCGTCGTTGGTCATGTCCTCGTCGTACAGGGCTTGCGCGCGAGAGGTCAGGGGTGGCTCCTCCAGGAAGCTGCCGGTCATCTCGTCGCCCTCAATCCTCCGGCTTGCGGGCCAGGTACCCGACCACGTTGATCTCCGCGCGCAGCGGCAAGCCGGAACGAACCCGCTCTCGGGCCTGTTCGACCGCCGAATCGAAGAACGCGATCTCGCCGACGTTCTGGATTGCCTCGTACGCCGGACCGGTGGACGCCAGGGCGCGGGCATAGGTTTCAGGATCCGGGAACTCCCAGGCGAACGGAACGCTGAGGCGACGGACGTCGACGAAGCCTGCGCACTCGAGCAATTGTTCGCCGGCGCCTGGCCTCCCCAGCGACACCATTGCGGCCTGGTTGTCGACCTTCGGCGTCGCGGCAAGGCGAAACGGCGCCAACGCCCACGCGCCCGGCGACACCTTCAGGTGACCCCACACGGACAGCCCGAGCCGACCACCCGGCGTCAGCACCCGGTAGACCTCCTTCGCCGCATCCGGCGTCGTCCCCCAAATCCCGCGGAAGCTGGTGGCGACGTCGAACGTTGCGTCCGCCCAGGGCAGGTCGTGCATGTCACCGACTCGGAGATCCGACTCGGGATTGCGGTCACGCGCGACGGCGATCAGTCGGCTCGAGGCATCGATACCCGCGCAGACCGCGCCGCGCAGGCGGGCGAGTTCGATGGCCAAGCCTGCCCCGCATGCCACGTCCAGCAGCCGGTCGCCGGCGTCGACGCCCAACTGATGCTGGACCGCGACGTACTCCCTGCAATTGCTCGGCTCGCTCAACGTCGAGAAGTCGACGGCCTTGCGCCCCCAGCCTTCGTCGACCCCCGTCCAGTCACCCGCGGCCTGCGACACCGGACCGGATCTCCCTCTGGCAGTTCGACTCGCCGGATCCGGTCGGATGCCCGGGACGGCGATCGAGGCCGACCGGCAACGGTACCTCCGGGCCCGATCGGGCGCGTCGTGCTTGCCTGCGCAGCGGGTCGGAGGCTGGCCCCGCTCACCCGCGGCCTCTCGATCGGCCCGTCCGGCTGGGAGAGAAGAAAGTGTTCTCCCCTTACGTGATAGGGCGCTCCGACGCTCCGGACGGTCGGGACGC
>JASHYA010000151.1 GCA_030043315.1 Acidimicrobiales bacterium | reverse complement strand
CCCCGAAGGCCCGCCAAGCGGGAGCCGGTGGGCAATCTCCCATGGGTCCGACTGTGGAGACTTCGGCCCGACTGGATCGACCGCCGACCGACAACCGTGCTCCCGTCCGGCGCCTCACCCCTCAGCTCGAGCGCCTCAGCCACCATGGCCAGCGCCGAGCCGACCGTGGCCTGAAGAACGCCGACCTCGGAGCTCAGATTCCGAGCGTGGTCCGCTCAGCCCCAACCTCGGGCGCGCTACGAGAGGTAGCTTCTACGCCGACCCAAAGTGATCGACACCGAACCATGAAAACTCTCGTCACCGGAGCAGCGGGCTTCATCGGCTCCCACCTGGTCGATGAGCTGATCGACCAGGGGCACGAGGTCGTCGGTATCGACTCATTCGATGACTTCTACGAGAAATCGACGAAGATGGCGAACATCGAATCTGCTCAGCATCAGCCGCGGTTCAAGTTCGTCGAAGGATCCATCCACGATCAGTTCCTAGACGAGCTGTTGGACAACATCGAGGTCATCTTTCACCTCGCTGGTCAGCCGGGTGTCTCGGCTTCTTGGGGTAACGCGTTCAACTGTTATCTGTTGAACAACGTCGACTCCACCAAGACTCTCCTCCAAGGAGCGCGAGAGAGGGGAATTCGACGGTTCGTCTACGCGTCGAGCTCTTCCGTGTACGCATCTCCGAAGTGCATCGAGCCGCTGTCGCCTTACGGAGTGACGAAGCTGGCGGGAGAGCATCTCTGCGCCCTCTATGAAAAGCGGTACGGCGTCTCTGCCGTTTCCCTTCGATACTTCTCGATATATGGCCCACGCCAACGACCCGATATGCTCTTTGCAAGGGCAATGACGTGTGTCTCCGAGCAACAGCCCTTGGTCATATATGGCAATGGCCGTCAATCGCGCGATTTCGCGTATGTGTCGGATATCGTGAAAGCAACCATCAGCGCCGGCTTGTCCGAGGAGCTGCCTAGTTCGGCGATAGACATCGGTTCAGGGTCAGCCGTCAGCGTACTCGACGCTCTGAATCTGCTCGAAGGAATCTGCGGAGTGCGGTTCGATCTTCAATTCGATGCCGACGGGACATCCGGCCCGAGTGAATCGATGGCCGATACTTCAGCGGCCATCAGCGCCCTCGGATGGAGATCCAGCACGAGCATGACCGATGGATTACAGCGCCAGTACGAAGATCACTTGGCCAGCCATCTGCATCGCCGTCCACTCCAGTGAGCTCGACGACTCGCTCAGGTGAACGAACGACCCGTTCCCCGGAGGTATCCCGCCGCGCCACACCTCTTCGCGAAGCAGGGCCGACAAGATAGCCACGACGCTGGTTGCTGATGTCACTCGGCGCTCGGGCTCCCAGCGCCCACGACGTGACATGCGTGCGGCCATGGAGCCCCAGCCGTCACACATCCCACGCGATGGGGGCGGAAGTCACCTGCGCCAACGTGTCGCGGGTGACTCCAGGCGCCGCCGCTCTCACGACGAACCGGCCGTCTGTAATTTCTGCGGTTGCGAGGTCGGTGTAGACGCGCCGAACGACCCCGGCAGCCGTAAGTGGATACGTGCAGCGGGCAACGAGCTTCGGCGCGCCACGTTTGGTCGTGTGTCGCATCATCACCACCACACGTCGAGCGCCTATCGCCAGGTCCATCGCCCCACCCACTGCGGGGAGCAACTCCCCGGGTACCGACCAGTTGGCGAGGTCGCCCGTCGCCGACACCTGGAAGGCTCCCATCACGGACACGTCCACGTGCCCCCCTCGGATCATCGCGAACGCCTCGTTGTGGTTGAAGTAGCAGCCTCCGGGGACGATGGTCACCGGCCCTTTTCCGGCGTCGATCCGGTCGGGATCCTCCCCTCCCATGGGCGGCCGTGGCCCCATGCCGAGCATGCCGTTCTCACACTGAAGCAGCACCTCGACGCCTGCGGGCATGTGCCCCGGAACGAGCGTCGGCAGGCCGATCCCGAGGTTGACGCATGCCCCGACAGGGAGGTCACTGGCCACGTGGCCGGCAACCTCTGTCATCGTCCATGGTCGGACATCGCCGAGCTGTGTGGACGCATCGGTTTCTTCCGCCCGATTGGGCTCTTGGCGCTCCGCCGGCACCGCCACCGTCAGTTCTCCGTCCCGACAAAGACGACGCGGTCCACGTACACTCCCGGCGTCACAACGACCTCCGGGTCGATGTCGCCGATCTCCACGACCGGCTCGGACACCTCCACCACCGTCAGCCGTGCGGCCGACGCCATGGTCGGTCCGTAATTCCGCCCGACGGCGTGATACGTAAGGTTTCCCCAGCGGTCCGCACGTCTGGCACGGATGAGAGCGACGTCACCGCTGAGCGCTTCTTCCAGCACACAAGCTCGGCCGCCGAACACTCTTCGTTCCTTCCCTTCGCCGAGGGCGGTATCCGCCGCAGTCGGAGTGAAGAACGCGGGAATCCCTGCACCCGCTGCCCGGATCCGCTCGGTCAGCGTGCCTTGAGGCACGACCTCGAGCTCGAGGCTGCCTTCCTGGTGACGGCGTTCAAACCACACCGAGCCTCGCGAACGTGGGTAGGAGCAGATGACCCGCCGCACCAACCCGGCGCGGATCAACGCGGCCACTCCGTCATCGCCGGTGCCTGCGTTGTTCGCGACAATGGTCAGGTCACCGACTCCCAAGTCCGCGAGCGCCTGCAGCAGATGGAAGGGCACGCCGGCGTCGCCGAATCCGCCAATGAGGACCGTGGCGCCTGGCCCGATCCCGGCCACCGCTTGAGCCGGAGTTGCCACCTCCTTGTCGATGCGGGCCAACGGCCGCGTGTCCGTCACGCTCGCCTCGTGTGACGAGCTCCCGTTCGCTGGAAGCATGCACCAATGCTCGTCAGCACCACTGTCTCGGTCACAGCTGTGCCATGGGGTTGACCGGGGAACCGATCGCGTCGACGATCGACACCGCACGGGTGGACAACAAGGACGAGTCTGCCGTCGCCGGTGCAGGTGCCAGTTGGACCGTCCAGATCGAAGATCGGGCCCACTGCCGACTCCGTCACGTCGCCGGCTCCCCGAGCACCTCGTCGACCGACACCCAGCGTCCCTCGGCCGCAGAGCGCTCCATCGCCGAGCACACCCGTACGATCCGTGCCCCGACGTCGAAGCCCGGGCTCCACCTTCCGGAGTCCCACTCCTCTGCCAGCGCGGCAACCTGGTTGACGAAGCTGGCGTCGTAGCCGATCCCCTGGCCGATCGGCCACCACCCGGCAGTCTCGGGCTGGCTGGGGTCTTCGACGCGGATCCGCCTCATGCCATACAGCCGGCGATCGTCATTTCCGTCGCCGAACCACAGTTCATTGAGCCGGTCGTAGGAGAACACAAGCGTGCCTGCGGTGCCATTGACTTCAATCGTGAAGTCACACGGTCGGCGCGGCGCGGCACGAGCCACCTGCAGCACACCCTGCGCGCCACTCGAGAAGCGGACCAACGCCGCGGAGGCGTCGTCCACTTCCACCGCCCGGGTCGCCTCCCCGTCAGGCCGCTCGGTGACGAACGTGGCGGAAGTGGCTACTACGTCGGCGACCGGGCCGACCATCCACTCCGCCAGGTCCATGAGGTGGCTGCCCAGATCGGCAATCGTGCTACCGCCCAGCGACGCCTCGAACCGCCAGTCGAACGGGATCGTGGGATCCGCGAACTCGTCGGAGAGCCAGGTCCCCCTCCAGAGACGCACCTCTCCGATGTCACCTGCCGCAACCATCTCGGCCAAGAGCGACACCGCCGGCAGGTGCCGATAGTTGAAACCGACTGCGTGACGTACACCGGACCGAGCCACGGCGTCCAACGCAGCCCACGCGTCGGGATAGGTGACCGCGAGCGGCTTCTCGCACATGACGGACTTGCCGGTGCTGGCCGCGGCGATGGCAATGGCCGCGTGGGTGCCGGGAGGCGTGCAAATGTCGACCACGTCGATGTCTGGGCGCTCGACGAGCGTTTCCCAACGCTCGGTCCACTCTTCGATCCCGTACCGGTGGGCAGCCTCGGCGACAGCACGGCGGTCGCGCCCAGAGATGATCACGGGTTCGAATCGGACTCCTCCAGGCCGGATCATCGGCGCTGCCCTGTAGGAATAGCAATGGAGCCGACCCATCGAGCCGTAGCCGGCGATCCCAACCCGTACCACGTCACTCATCGGCACGCCCCAGCCATGCGTCTGCCCGCTCGTCGGCAACCAGTTGGCTTTGTGCCCAGCTTGCGATGTCGAGCGTGGCGACCGCGTCCTCGATCGTGGCCCCGGTGCACCGACCCCCCCGCGCGTAGTCGGCGAACGCAGCCGCCTGACTCTCGAGCGCGAGCAGCTGTACCGCCTCGCCTTCGGACGGGGTCAGGAACTCGTCCAACACGTGATCCCCGGTTCCGAAGACCTCCACGCGCACCATGTCGCCACCTGGGTAGTGACGACCCAAGCTCACCGCGACCGGTACTCCGGACGACGTCTCGGCCACGAGGGCCGCGCCGTCAGGCTCGGCCGGTGACGGGTCACGCAGCCCCGCGACCCCGATCGGCCGGACGTCGGCATCGAGCAACCAGCGCACCTGATCAATCTCATGGACCCCCATATCCACGAAGATGCCGCCACTGCGCGCGCGGAAAGCGGGCGAAGGGGGTTCTCCGTCCCATTGCGCGCACCCGATGCTGAGGAGGTCCCCGAACGCTCCCTCGCTTATGCGCGACCGCAGGCGTTGCAGCGACGGTACGTACCGCCGCCAGTACGCCACCTGTACCGCCAACCCCGATGCTGCTCCGAGCGTCAGGGCCCGACGAGCCTCTTCCGGATTCGTACCGCACGGCTTCTCGCAGAGCACGGGCAACCCCGCACTGGAGACTGCAGTCAGGACGGCGAGGTGGGTGTCGGTGGGCGAGGCGACGATGACCCCGTCGAACCCTCCTGCAGCGACCATCTCGTCGAGGTCGGCGAACCCGGCAATTCCGTAGGTGCTCGTCACTTCATTGCGACTTCGCTCGTCGGGCTCGGCGACAGCCACGACCCGTACCCGGTCGGAGCCGACGAACGCCCGGAGGTGCGTCCGGCCCATGCGTCCGGCACCCACCAGGCCGAAGCGGAACGGCGCCACCTCAGAACCCTCGGTCGGAGAGGTACCGACGGTTCGCTCGCTGGTCCTCGGCGGCACGAGCGAAGCGTTCTTCGGTCTGCGGCATGATGTCCTGCTCGACGACGAGCCACCCCTTGTAATCGAGGTCTCGCAGCTCGGCCAAGATCCCCGGGACGTCGACGTCACCGGCGCCGAGACGAGGAAAGACCTCGCGCGACCAGATCGCCGCGGTCGGCTGATCCGCCGTGATGATCTGCTCCATCACCGCGGACACCGCATCCTTGACGTGCACGTGATTGATCCGGTCGCCCCATTGTCGGAATGCTTCGATTGGATCACCACCGGAGATGAACAGGTGTCCGGTGTCGAGACACAGCCCGACGTCGCTCACGTCGAGCACACGGGCGATCTCCCACGGCGCCTCTACGTACGTGCCGGTCTCGTGGTGGAAGGTTGGCTCGTAGCCCCGATCCCGGCACCGGGCGACGACCGAGCGAAGACCGGTGGCGAACGCCTCCCACTCCTCGTCTGCGTACCCGACACTGTGATCCGCGTGGGACCGTCCGGGGTGCGCTCGACGAGCGTCGCTTCCGGCGTCGGCGATCGTCGGTCGAGGGGGCGGCCCGGACACCTCGCCTGCGATCGCGTCGAAGGTGTCGAGCATCGCGTCCAGGTCCGGCACGATCTTCGCCAGGCGATCGGAGTCCGCAAAGGGCAGTTCGAGGTATGCGCCCGCGAGGCCGAGGCCCCGCTCGGCCAACCGGCGGGCGAGCGTGGCGCCGGAGCCCAGGTAGCCGACCGGTCCGAGGTCGATGCCGGCGTAGCCGGCGGCGCGAACTTCGTCGAGCACGTGCTCGGCGCCGGGCACGTTGGGGTCGATGCCGACCGTGAGCTCGAATGCGCCGTAGCTGATCGGGGCGTTCGCAACGTGAACCTGCATGAAGTGTCCCTTCTGTCGGGTGGTTGCCAGGCCGTGGCTCAAGGGTCCGTCGGGTGATCGATTGGGCGCTGCTCGCGGGCGGCCGTGACCAGCGCAGTACAGAGCGCGATGTCGCGCAGACCGTCCTCGCCGTCCGTCGCGGGTCGTGAGGCGCCGACCACGGCATCATGGAACACCTCGAGCTCGCGTCGGAACGCGCTCTCGTAGGAGGCCAGTTCCTCGGTCCGCCACGAGGAGGGCGTGCCCACGGTGCCGCCCTCGACGGTCAGCAGGGTCGGACTGTTGCGGAGAAACGGGGACGGGAAGGACAGCGTGACGCGGCGGTCGTCTCCGTAGAAGGCAAACTCCATGAGGTAGCGGGCGATCCCTGGCAGGTCCAGCCAGTGAATGGCCACCGGCGTACCCCCGAAGGTGAGGAGAGCGGTGAGCGAACCCTCGCGCAGCTCGACGTGGTCGATCCTTTCCGGTTCACCCAACACGCCCCGGACGGTGTTGATCTCGTGCACGAGCGTGTCCAACAGCACGAGTTCGTACATTCGCACGTAGAAGGGGTCGTCGGTGCCGATCGCCGCACGAAGGGTCGCGGCCGACTCGGCCTGGAGCCGATCCAAAACGTCGGCTGGCGGTGCCGTCGCTCGGACCAGGGGGTAGTGGCCGATGTAGGGACGGTACGGGGACTCCAAGGTGGTCACCCGCAGGAACTTGGGAGCTTCAACCCGGGCGACTTCCTCTCGGAATCGCTCGTATGCCGGGTCGTACCGTTTCGGGTATCCCACCATGAGGGTGACGCCTGCCTCGCGTGCCGCCGCCACCATGATGCGGCCATCTTCGACCGAGTAGCACATCGGCTTCTCGACGAAGACATGCAGGCCATGCCTTGCTGCCTCGATGGCGATCTGGGCGTGGTCCCCCGACGTGAGCACGAGCACGGCGTCGACGTCGTCGTCCAGAAGTGCCTTCCATTCGCACCTCACGTTTGGTACGTCGTACTCGCGCGCGCATCGCTCCGCGGCGTCCTGAGAGATGTCGCACAGCGACACGACCTCGTACCGGTCTCGCAGTTCCCAAAGGAAGTGCAGATGCATCACCTGGGCGATCACTCCCGCCCCGACGACACCGACCCGTACCCTGTCCACGTCCCTGTCGCCCCTTCCTCAGTGGCACATCACCCTTCACCAGCACAGCGTCTCTGCGACCCGACCGGTCCTGGGCGATCGCGTTCGGCCGGCCCAACTCCTCCGCGTCCTGCGCCCCCCGGGGACTCCGTGTCACAACCCGTTCGACGCGCCAATCGTTCGGGGTCGCGGACCGATCGCCCAGATGTCGGTCACCACCCCGGACTGCACGACGTGAAACGCTTCGTTCAGGTTGACCGTCGTCGGGGCGTAACTCGGAAAGATCTCAACCGTGTCACCAAGGCGCAACGGAGGAGCCCCCTCGAAATCCACGATGGTGTGTTCTTCCGCAACCGAGCGAACCGTGCCACCGAGGCCGTGTGCCAGCTTCGGCATCACGTAGTCGACCCCGACGGACTTTCGCCCGGCGTCCAAGACGATGGTCCCTCCCTGTCCGCTGACCACGGTTCCGAGCACGGTGAGACCGGCCTCGAACTCGCCGGGTACGAGGCGTTCGTGAAAGACGTCCATCAGAAGGTACGAACCGGCCTGCACTTCTGTGATCCGAGGGTCGGAACCGGTGATCGCGTAGGTTCCGGTGCCGCCACCGGACAGGAGAAGATGTTCGTGCCCATGGGCAGCAAGGAACTCAGCGGCTTCCGTGAATTTCTCGTTCGCCATCCGCGTCTTGTGTTCTCGGACTTCGGGGTCGTCTTCGCGCATGCAGTGCCCTTCATATCCCTGCAAGCCGCGAAGGTGCAGATGGGAAGAGTTCGCGACCGCCTCAGCGACCCGGAGGGCATCTTCGACCGAGCGAACCCCCGCGCGACCCATGCCAATGTCGATCTCAACGAGGATCTCGATCTGTGCATCGGCTCGCGCTGCGGCCGCTTCCAACGCGTTGACGTTCCTGACGTCATCTGCCGCCACGGTGACTCTGTGGTCGGTCGCCAGAGAGGCGAGCATCTTCAGCTTGTCCGGGTGGACCACCTGATTGGCGATAAGAACGTCCCCGATCCCGGCCGCGGCCATCGCCTGCGCCTCCCAGACGGTCGCGCACGCGACGCCGACGGCGCCCGCCTCGATCTCCATCTGAGTGAGTCTCGGGGACTTGTGAGCTTTGCTGTGAGGTCGAAGCGACGCGGGGAGCTCCTCGAACCGCTTTGACATCGCTTCACAGTTCCGGCGGACGGCGTCGAGATCGAGAAGGAGGGCTGGAGTGGTGACGTCCCCCCTTTGCCGTCCGATCTCGTTCTCATAGCCACGCACGGTCGTGCCTGTCGCACCCACAGAAGAGCCCATCACCTCTCGTCCTCCCGCAGGGAGGCATCCGCCATCCTTCCACTCTTCTCCCACATCGACTCCAGATCTGCCATCAGGTCACTGAGTATCGCTGCATGGCGTTTGACCCACTGGAGACGTATAGGGATGACTCGGCTTGCCAGCTCCGCCTCCGGGGCCTTCTGGTCGACCAGTGCGCCGCCCTGCTCATCCGGATTCGCCATCGCATGGAGGGTGCGGGCGATACGCCGCTGCAGGTACTGCTCCCTCGAGACGACCTCCACCGTTTTGCTCCCGAAGTACTCGACGCCGTCTTGGTCTCGGCTCCGAGCGGTGACGGTGAGCCAGCCTCCCGCGGCCCCCGCGCGGGTCGACAGCGCTGCGCCGCGAGGTGCCTCCTCGCCGCCGACGACCGACCATTCGAAGTCTCTGAACCCGCGGGCTGCAACTTGCGAGCCGTCCACGTACCACTCCACGAATTGACCTTCGCCAACGACATCCCCTTCACCGATCTCCTCGTCGGGGGGGTGAATGGGGCCGCGGATGAGGAGAGACGGCTGGGCGAGGCGGGCCACGACGTTGTCGGTGATCCGCCTGACGTGCTCGTCGGATGCCAGTCCAAGCGGCCAGTCGGTCGTGCCGCACGTGAACACCATGCCGCCAGAGCGCGCCGTGCGCAACATGATCGCAGCGTTGGCCTGACCGTAACCGGCGACCCAACCCGAACTGAGCTTCGCAGCGGCGAGCAGGACCCGATCGCCAGCTGCCCCCCTGGCCGGAGCCTGCATCCGGGGAGAGTTGTGGCCATCCCGCTCGAGGAGGACTCCATCCGTCTCGTAACCGATGATCGGGGTTTCGGTGCCGCCGGTGATGCCGATTTCCGGAAACTCGACACCGTCGAACGCCCAGTGGCGCCGCACCACCGGTTGGTAGCCTTCAATTGCGCGCCGCCCGTCCCACCAGCCACCCCCCCAGGCAGCACTCGCGAGCGTCAACCAGTTCCCCGGGTCGTTCACGTGCCAGAGAGCTCCGGGGTGCAGCGTGGTGCCCTGCAAACCCCCTCCCGCCATCTTGGCGCATAGAAGGCGGTCGCCAGAAGAGGCGACTTCGATCTCGAAGCACGCCGTGTCACCGGTGAAAAACGCGACGTTCCCTCCGCGGTCGACGAACTCAAGAACCCGTCGGCGCATCGTTGCGCTCCAGTACTCGTCGTGGCCGGCGCTGACGAGGAGCGAAACACCGTCGAGAAGTGTCTCGTCCTTGTCCAGGTCGAAATCGGTGCAATAGGACGGGGAGTAACCCTGGGACTCCAGCCATGCGACGAACGGATAATCCCAGTGTGCGAACACCTGTCGGCGCGAAGACCGCGCGTACGTGTCCGGGGCGTCGCCTTCCATCACCTTCCCCCCGACCCCGCCGTTACCCGGGCGCTGCAGGCTGGCGACATAACCCTGCCCCGACCAGTCCTGCGTCCAGTGCGCGCCCGCGTACAGGCTTACGCCACCAAGTTGGTTGTATGCGGTGTACGTGGCAGTTGGCAACTTGTACAGCATCTGCTCACCGTGACGGCCTCTGGGGGCCCGGGCCAGGACGAACAAGCAGGCGTCTCTGCGCGTCAGAATCGACGCGTCCACCGGCGACACGGCGGTCGGAGTGCCGTCCTCTACCGGGACGGGGACGGCCACATAGATCCCATCTTCGAGGTGGTCTCCGAGTGGTACGGCATACTCGGGCCAACCCCACCCGGCATCTGGTGGGCCGAGCGGCATGTCGAGCCCTTTGTACGCGCGGTCGACACCCGGCACCTGCTGGATCGTTGCGCCACACCGGAAGAGCTGAACGGTGAACTCTTCATGCTTCGTAGAGACATGCAGGCACAGGCTCGCTCCGCTGTCGACGGTCAGGGGCCACGCATAGCAACGCGACATCGGACTTAGCGGAGAATTGCTCTGAGTGTCGGTCATGGTCTGTTAGAACCCGCCTTCGGGATGGTGGCATGCCACTTGATGTTCGTTCTCCAAGAGACGGAGCGCCGGCCGCTCCTCGGCGCAACGAGCGTCCGCCTTCCAGCACCGCGTACGGAACCGACAACCCGAAGGGGGATCGATCGGACTGGGGATCTCCCCCTTGAGCAGGATGCGATTCCGCGCCCGCTCCCGCACCGGGTCGGGAACCGGGACGGCGGAGAGAAGTGCGGTGGTGTAAGGGTGCGCCGGCCTGTTGTAGATGCGCTCGGCCGCGCCTTGTTCCACGATCCCGCCGAGGTACATGACGGCAACATCGTCAGCCACTTGCCGAACCACGGCGAGATCGTGGGCAATGAACAGGTATGCAAGGCCCAGCTCGCGCTGGAGATCGCGCAGCAGGTTGAGGACGCTGGCCTGAACGCTGACGTCGAGCGCGGAGACCGGCTCATCGAGCACAAGGATCTGGGGTTGCAGGGCGAGAGCCCGTGCAATACCAATGCGCTGCCGCTGTCCGCCGGAGAACTCGCCGGGGAAGCGGACGCCCGCTGCTCGGTCGAGGCCCACGCTGGCCAGCAGCATCTGGACGTGGGTGTCCCGGTCCGGAACCTTGTGGACGATCAGGGGCTCTCCGATGATCTCGCCCACCGAGAGGCGCGGATTGAGAGACGAGTAAGGATCTTGGAAGACCATCTGCATCTTGCGCCGGAGTGGCCGGAGGGTGTCGTCATCAAGCTTCGTGATGTCCGTGCCTTCCAGGGTGATCGACCCTGCAGTTGGGTCATCGAGGCGGAGCAAGAGTCGCCCCAACGTCGACTTACCGCATCCCGTTTCGCCGACCAGAGCGAGGCATCGCCCGGCGCGCAGATCAAGATTTACGGAAGTGACCGCCTCGAGGATCGCGTGGGATCGAAAGCTGTCCGTCCGAATGCGAAAGTGCTTCGTGAGACCCCTCGCGCTCAGGACCACCTTGCCGATTGTCTCGACTTGGCCGCGCGCCGTGTCCAGGTGAACTCGTGGTGGCGCTTCCGGTCCGGATGCCCCGGTTCGGTTCAGGACGAAGGTCGTCACGCTCACATCCGCGACGTCGGTCACGCTCCAATCAACCCGCTCGTCTGCCCCGGCATAGCCACCGACCGCTTCATCCCGAAGCAACGGGGTCGCCTCTGCTCCGAACGCGGGCTCACTTCCACCCGCCGGGAACGGCGCGGAGGTCCCCGGCTCCTGCGCGCGACGACCGAGGGTCGAGAGGTGGACGCTGCTGGGCGCGGCGAAGTGGCAGCTGGCCCAGTGGCCCGGGGACACCTGAGCGAGATCCGGCTGCTCCGACCTGCAAACGGCAGCAGCTGAGGGGCAGCGCGGGGCAAACGCGCATCCGGGCCCGTAGTCGGTCCCGGACGGCGGGATCCCGGGGATCGTCGACAGTCTGCCGACACGGTCTTCGATGGTCGGCACCGAACCCAGGAGCCCCGCGGTGTAGGGCATATGGGGGGAAGCGAAAACCTCTGACACGCTGCCGAGCTCGACTGCCTTGCCGGCGTACATGATCATGAGCCGGTCAGCCACACCGGCGACGACGCCGAGGTCGTGCGTGATCAGGATCATCGCCGCGCCGCTGTGCTCGCGAAGAGCTCGGAGCGTGTCGAGAATCTGTGCCTGCACCGTCACATCCAGGGCCGTCGTTGGCTCATCGGCGATGAGCAACTGGGGCCGGTTCGCGATCGCCATCGCGATCATCACCCGCTGACGCATTCCCCCCGACAGCTCGTGCGGAAAGCGTCTCGCCGTCTGCACCGGATTCGGAAGGCCGACCGCCTCGAGCAGCTCTTCCACCCGACGTGCCGCCGCCCGCCTGCCCACGCGCTGGTGCAGTTGGATGCACTCAGCCACCTGCCAACCCACGCTGTACATCGGATTGAGTGCGGTCATCGGGTCTTGGAAGACCATTGCGACACGCGAACCCCGGATCTCGTACCAGCTCTGGTTCCTGGCACCGACCAGTTCCCGCCCCTGGAGACGAACCGAACCCCTCACGGCCGCTGCGCCTGGGAGCAGACCGAGGACGGACAGGGAGAGCATCGTCTTTCCCGAGCCCGACTCGCCCACGACTCCGACCGTCTCCCCGGCCTCCACCGACATCGTCACCCCACGGACGGCTTGGATGACGCCACCTTCCGTCTGGATGTCGACGTGCAGGTCAGAGATCTCGAGGAGCGGGTGGGCGGAGCGCGACCGCGCTTCCGCCTCACCCGCCCCGGAGGACAGCTCCACGCGGCTGCGATGACCTAACGACAACAACGTCCGACCACCACCGATTCTGCGAGCCGACAGGGAGCCATCCCCCATCGTGTCAACTACTTGATGTACAGCGTGTCGTAGTTGATCGCTGTAAGCGCCTGGCTGTACACGTAGCCACCCACCCGAGTGGACACGAAGTCGAACCACTTCGGACTGAACAACGGCGCAGCCGGCGCCTCCTCGGCCATCAGGAGGTGATCGAGCTTCTCGTAATCGTTGATCCGAGCTTGTCCGAGTGCGTCCGCCGCTCGATCGAATGTCGGAAGCAGCGCCCGGTCACTGAAGCGCGAGAAACTCGCCGGCGCGTCGGGTATGGCCGGTGTGAACGACAGGGCGAAAAGTCCAGCGTCGTCGGGAAATGTCGCGGACTGATCCTCGATGCCCATGGCCGTGTGGCTCTTTGGGTTCGTGATGAAGGAGCTGTTGACGGAGTTCGGTGAGCCCACGATATCCACTGTGATTCCAAGCGGTGCAAGGTTGGCCTTGATCACGTCGCCCATTGTCACAAACCCCGGCTCTGTGTTGATGACTCGCAACACGAGCGTGACGGGGGTCTTCACTCCGGACTGCGACATGAGCTGCTTCGCCTTCTTCACATTAGAGGTACTTGGGTAAA
>JASHYA010000150.1 GCA_030043315.1 Acidimicrobiales bacterium | reverse complement strand
GTGGTCGTCGAACGGCAGGACGGCGGACCGTTCACCGCGGCCGACGTGTCGCTGCTCGACCACGCGCGGCAGGTGCTCGCGTCACGCCACATCGACGCCGTGAGCACGGTCGACCCGGCGACGGTCTCTCAGAACCGCCTCGTCGGCGTCATCGGCGTGCAGATGCCGAACGCGACCTCGGGACAGGTCACGACCGCGCAGACCGACGCGATCCACACCCTGCGCAGCGAGGTCGCCTCCGTCGTGAACGGGAGCGACCTGCGGGCGGGCGTGACCGGGACCGTCGCCGAGAACGTCGATGAGCAGAAGTCCGGACAGACCGCCCTGAAGATCGTGGCGGTCGCCACCATCGGGCTCATCCTGGCGCTCCTGCTGCTCATCTTCCGCAGCCCGGTGATCGCCCTCCTGCCGGTGCTCGTAATCGGTGCGGTGTCGGAGATCGCCGACGGCCTGATCGCGTCGATGAGCAAGGCGTTCGGCCTGCACGTCGACAGCACCATCACGACCATGCTCATCGTCGTCCTCTTCGGCGTCGGGACCGACTACGTCCTCTTCTTGATGTTCCGGTACAGGGAGCGCTTGCGCGCCGGGGCGGAGGGGAAGGACGCCATGGCCCAAGCGGTCGCCCGGGTCGGACCGGCGATCGCGACCGCCGCCGGTGCGGTCATCATCGCCTTCCTCGCGCTGACGCTTTCGAGCATCACCCTGTTCCGTTCGCTCGGTCCCGCGCTCGCCGTGGCGGTGGCGACCACGCTCGTCGCAGGGCTCACGCTGATCCCGGCGATCGTCTCCCTTCTCGGTCCGCGGGTGTTCTGGCCATCACGCGCCTGGCGGAAGGAACCGGAGGGCGCCCGGTTCAGGGCAATCGGCGACGCGCTCGGCCGCCGTCCCGGACGGTTCGCACTGGTCAGCGCCGGCGTGCTGATCGCGCTCTCCGCCGCGGCCTTCAGCTTCCACCCCTCCTTCACACTGACATCAGGGTCGACAGCGACGACGCAGTCCGCGATCTTCTCGAAGGTCCTCCTGCGCGGCTACGCGGCCGGCGCTGCCAACCCGACCGACGTGTACCTCGAGTCCACCGACGGGACGGCGATCTCCCCGGCCGCGCTGACCGCTTTCCAACACCGCCTCGCGCGCGTCCCGGGGGTCGCCACGGTCGCGCCCGCGCGCGTCGCAGAGCACGGCAGGGTCGCGGACTTCCGCCTGGTCCTCACCCACCCCGCGCAGTCCGACGCAGCGATGGCGACGGTACGCGGGCCGCTGCAGCGCGCCGCGGACACCGCGCCGCCCGGCACCAGGCCGCTCATCGGGGGCATCACCTCGGTCTACGTGGACCTCCAGGCCGCCATGGGACACGACTACGCGTTGGTCTTCCCCGTGGCAGCCGTGCTGATCCTCCTCATCCTCGCCTTGTTGCTGCGCAGCGTGGTCGCGCCGTGGTACCTGATGGGTGCGGTGGGCCTCGGCTTCGGGGGCACCCTCGGCGCCACGGTCATCGTCTTCCAGCACATCGGCGGCGACAGTGGCCTCACCTTCATCCTGCCGATCGTGATGTACCTCTTCGTCGTGGCGCTCGGCACCGACTACAACATCTTGATGGTCTCGCGCCTGCGTGAGGAGGCGAGCGAGGGCCGCGATCCGCGCGCGGCCGCGGCCATGGCGGTGCGCCACGCCGGGCCGACGATCGCCTCAGCCGGGCTCATCCTCGCGGGCACCTTCGCGTCGCTCATCCTCGCCGGCGGGGCCACGCTCAGCCAGATGGGGTTCGCGATCTCCTTCGGCATCGTGGTGGCGGCGTTCGTGATGGCGATGTTCCTCACGCCGTCGCTCACGGCCCTCATCGGGCAGCGTGCCTGGTGGCCCGGTCACGGCGACCGACGACCGGACACCGGTGCGCAGCATGGTCCCGGCCGACGCGCGATGGCCGACAAGGCCCTTTTCGACGGGGCGCACGATGACGCCGGCCGGGAGGGCACGGCGCTGGTCGGTGCGGCCGCGGCTCAGCCCGGGGGCCGGCCCGCCTCGCCTTCGCCACCGTCACCTGGACCGTCTCCAGGGCCCTTCGACGACGACTGAGCTCCCGCACCCGACGGTCCCCGCAACTTGCCCGCGCGCTCGAGCTCTGCGTTCAGCTCTCCCCCGATGAGCACGGCGAGGGACGTCAGGTAGAGCCAGAAGATGAAGATCGCGACGCCGGCGAAGCTGCCGTAGGTCTTGGAGTACGAGCCGAACGTGCTGATGTAGTAGGAGAAGCCGAGCGACCCGACGAGGAAGACCGTCGTCGCGAACAGGCTGCCCGGTGTGATCCACCTCCAGTGCGTCCGCTCCCGGTTCGGGCCGAGCGCGTAGTAGGTCGAGAAGAGGATCGAGATCGCCGCGGCCGCAAGGACCCACCTGAACACCGTCCAGCCGACACTGAAGCTCGGGGCGAACGGGAACGCGGCGCGGATCCCCGCCTCGATCGGCTTGCCGAAGACCACCAGCACGGCGGCAACGGTGCCGAGCACGCCGGTGAGCACGAGCAGGGGCATCCCGCGGACGCGGCGGGCCATGAACTTCCGGGCGGTCGGGACGTCGTAGACGACGTCGAGAACCTGTTGCAGCACGCCGGTCGCGCTCGTCGCGCTCCACAGCGCGACAACGGACCCGACCACGATCGCGGTGACCGATCCCTGGCTCCGCCTCGTCGCGGCGTGCACCGCGGCCTCGAACACGCCCGCCGCGCCGGCGGGGAGCGACTTCGAGAGGCCGTGGACGAGGTCGTGGAGGACGCCTGTCCCTGCGTGCACGAGCGTCAGGACGCCGAGGGCGGCGATGACCGCGGGGAAAAAGGCGAGGAACCCGTGGTACGCGAGGCTCCCCGCAGAGACCGAGATCCTGTCCTCGCGGATGCGTGTCTTGATCGCGAGGAGGCTCGCCTTCCAGCTGGTGCTCTTCGCGCGGGACCGCGTCCACGACGCTCCCGGCGCCCCTGACGCCGGCTTCGCAGGTTGTGCCGATTGCGTCGTCACCGGGAGAGATCGCCGAGATCTGCGGAGGCCGACGGCCGGTCAGCTCGTCAGCGCCGGGAGCGCCGGCGCTGCTCCCGCCGGACCTGCAGGAGGCGGACCAGCTTGCGGAAGAGGAAGCCCATGTCCGCGCAGCCTACGGCCGGACGGACGGCTCGGGTGACCGGCCGTCGCCCCCGGGTGACCGGCCGTCGTGCCCGGGCTGACCGGCTGTCGCGCTCGGCCCACCGGATGGCCGTTGCGCTCGGGCGGACGCCCGGCCCCTGGTACCGGCCGGCCTGGTACCGGGCGGCCTGGTACCGGCCGGCCTGGTACCGGCCGGCCTGCTACCGGGCGGCCGCGTCCTGGATGGCACGCCACACGCGCTCGGGGGTGAGCGGCATGTCCACGTGGCGGACGCCGAACGGCGAGAGCGCGTCGACGACCGCGTTCTGGACGGCGACGGTCGAGCCGACCGTGCCCGACTCCCCCACCCCCTTCATCCCGAGAGGGTTCCGCGGGGAGCGGGTCTCCGTGGCGCCGAGCTCGAAGGAGGGAAGCTCGGCGGCGCTCGGGACCCCGTAGTCCGCGAGGGTCGCCGTCAACGGGTTGCCGAGCTCGTCGTAGCGGACCTCTTCGAAGAGCGCCTGCGCGATCCCCTGCGCGAGCCCCCCGTGCACCTGTCCCTCCACGATCGTCGGGTTCACGACGGTCCCGCAGTCGTCGACGGCGACGAGCCGCTCGAGCGTCACGCGTCCGGTCTCCGTGTCGACCTCCACGACCGCGAGGTGCGCCCCAAACGGGTACGTGCCTGGTTCCTGTGTGAAGTCACCCTCGGAACGGAGGCGACCGTCCGGCGCGGCCGCCGCCAGCTGCGCCCAGGTGAGGGTCGTCGTGGGCACCCCGGCCACCGCGAGGCCGCCGTCGGCAACGACGACGTCCGCCGGCGAGACCTCCAAGAGCACGGACGCGAGCTCGCGCGCCTGGTCGACCACCGCGCGCGCGGCGGCGAAGGCCGCGTTGCCGGCGAGCTGGCCCGACCTGGACCCGAAGGTGCCCACGCCGTGGGGCACGACCGCCGTGTCCGAGTGGACGACGCGGACCCGGTCCACCCCGACGCCGAGCTCGGACCCCACGATCTGGGCGAGCGTCGTCGCGAGGCCCTGGCCGTGCGGTGAGGCGCCGGTGGTGACGACGACCCCGTCCTCGCCGACCGACACGCTGCCGAACTCTCCCCCCGAGCCGCTCACCTCGACGAAGGTCGAGAGGCCGAGACCGAGGACCACCGGCTCGGCGCGGCGGCGACGGTCCGCCTGCTCGGCGCGAAGGGTGTCGTACCCGGCGAGCTCGAGCGCGACGTCGAGGGCGCGCCCGTAGTCGCCGGTGTCGTACACGGCACCGGTCGCCGTCGTGTACGGGAAGTCGCCGGGGACCAGCATGTTGGCGCGTCGGACCTCGACGGGGTCCATCTGGAGCTCGGCGGCGAGCATGTCGACCGCGCGCTCGAGCATCGCCGTCGCTTCTGGCCGTCCCGCGCCGCGGTAGGGGCCGATCGGCGTCGTGTTGGTCACCACCCCGAGGGAGGTGAGGGCGAGGCGCGGAACCCGGTACACGCCGACCGCCATCAGCCGGGCGGTGCGGAAGGGGATGGCGCCTCGCCAGGGGTACGCCCCCACGTCGGTCACGGTCCTCGCCTCGAGCCCCACGATCGTCCCGTCGCGGCGCGCCCCGAGCGCCACCTCCTGCACCTGGCTGCGTCCCTGGCTCATCGCCACCAGGTTCTCCGAGCGCGTCTCGGCGTGGCGGACCGGCCGTCCGAGCCTGGCGGCCAACGCGGCGACCACGACCTGCTCGGGGTAGACGCCGCCCTTCGCGCCGAACCCGCCGCCCACCGCGACGGTGCGCACCCGCACGGTCTCTTCTCCGACGCCCAGCGCGTGGGCGATCCCGCGGCGCACGGCGAACGGCGCCTGGCAGCTCACGACGCAGTCGAGGCCCCCGTCGGCAACGGGCGTCACCAGGGTCCCGTTCGGCTCCATGGGGACGGCAGCCACCCGCTGGTTCACGAAGCGCGCCCGTACGACGACGTCTGATCCCTCGAGCACGCCGACGTCCGTCGGGGCCGCCTCGAGCACGACGTTTGACCCGAGCCCCGGGAAGAGGTGCGGAGCGTCCGCCTCGAGTGCGGCCAGTAGGTCGACGACCACGGGCAGCGGGTCCACGTCCACGACGACGTGCTCCGCCGCGTCCAGGGCGGCGGCCGCCGTCTCGGCCACGACGACCGCCACCGCCTCACCGACGAACCGGACGCGCCCCCTCGCCAGACAGGGGCGCGCGAGCTCGGGGCGCGGCGGGCCGTCGGGGCGGGGCCACTCCGGGATGTCGCCCAGCTCGAGATCGTCGGCCGTGCACGCGGCGACGACGCCGGGCTGCGCGAGCGCGTCGGCGACGTCCACGCTGCGCAGCTCCCCGTGCGCGAGCGCCGAGCGGACGAAGACGGCGTGCAGCATGCCGTCGGGGCTGAGGTCGCCGAGGTAGTCGACCGCGCCGGTCAGGAGGGGCGGGTCCTCTCGCCGCTCGACCCGGTGGCCCAGGACGCTCACGCTCGAGGTTCCCGGCTCGTGCACCGGCCCGTGACTCTACCGACGACGCGAGGGTCTACCGACGGGACCACGGGCCCTCGGAGGCGATGACCGTGGCCGCAGCGTCCGCGGCCCGGCCGGGTGCGGGCCGATCAGCTGGCGATCTTGCGCGACTTGCTGAAGCGGCGTGCCTTGGGGTTCTCAGGCTCCGGGAGCAGGGTCGCGACGGCGGCCAGGTCGGCGGCCTTGCGGCAGTCGTCGCACAGGTACTGGCCGTCCCGCAGGCGCGTCAGCCCGTTGGACTTGCAGCCGGCGCAGGTGTGGCCGAAGTACACGACCTCGGACGGCTGGCTGGTCCTGGTGTACCGGACGAGTCCGTTCAGTCGTTCTGCGACTTCAGGCCGCAGGGTCCAGCTGCCCCCCTCGGTCTCTTCGACGAGGTTCCACGCAAGCATGTTGCGCAGCAGGGGATCGAACCGCTCGATCGGGTGCTCGTTCATCGTCTCCGACCCCTTCTCGCCACCGACACGTCGTCCCGCAACGGGTTACCGGCCCCGTCGCGCCCCACCCCCGTCGGATGCTGCTCCGGTGGTACAAGTGTGCCC
>JASHYA010000149.1 GCA_030043315.1 Acidimicrobiales bacterium | reverse complement strand
GCCGGCAAGCACGTGAGCGCTCGAGTGGTGGGGATCGCCGCGGCACCGACAGGGAGGGGGTACTGGTTGGTGACGTCGGACGGTGGCGTCTACGGCTACGGGTCCGCCCACTCCTATGGCTCGATGGCCCGCGAGCACACGGGCGTGCGGTTCGTCGGCATGGCCGCGACCCCGCAAGGCAAGGGCTACTGGTTGGTGGCCGCCGACGGTGGCGTCTTCAGCTTCGGCGACGCCCCCTACTGGGGCTCGGTGCCCGGGGACCACGTGCGGATCACCGACGCCATCGCGCTCGTCCCCACCAACACAGGGGAGGGGTACTACGTCGAGACCCCGTCGGCGATCTACCCCTTCGGTGCGGTCTACCGGGAGGTGCCGGCCCAACTGAGGGACCGGCCCGCCTCGCCCGTCGTCGGTGCGACCGCGGTGTTCCGGGGCCTTTGCGAGGTCGCTGCCAGTGGGGCGGTCGACGTGTACCGCACAGCGGGCGTCTACGACAAACGCGGGACGTGGCGCGACCAGGTGGCGATCGCCCGTCCAGTTGCCGTCGGTTCCACAGCGGTCAGCCAGAACCTGTTCGTGCTCAACGCCGTCGGCCACGTGAAGGTCGTCGACGGCCCGGGGCCGCCCCCGGAGGGAGCCTGAGCCCGTCCGGAGCGAGACGCCAGCGGGCCGGCGTCGGTCAGCCGGACGGCCAGAGGAGGCGGATCAGTCGTCCGGTGCCGCAGACCGGATCTTGTCGAGCAGGCGTACGAGCTGGTCGAGCTCTGCCCCGGAGAGGACCGAGAAGCTCGCGGGTGGAGTGAAGATCAGTGCACAGGCGCGGCGGGCGGCTTCGCGACCCTTGTCGGTGAGGCCGACCACCTTCACCCTCCGATCGTGTGGATCGCTGCGTCGCTCGGCGAGACCCGCCTCCTCGAGCACGTCGATCAGGCCGGTCACGTAGGACCCGTCGCACCGGAGCTGGGTCGCCAGCCCGCTCATGGTCGTCGTCCCGGCACCCGCCAGAAGACGCAGCGCCCGGATGGCCCCGTGGGTCACGCCGAGCTCCCGGGCGAGCTCCGCCCCCTCGTGGAGCATCCGGGGCGGATGGGTGATCTCGCGCATCTGGATCCACGCCTCCCGGGCGGGCCCGCCGCCGGCGGTGGCGTCCGCGCCGTCGTGCGGGGTGTCGACGACGTCGAAGCACTCGATGTCCTCTGCCGATCGACGACCCCTTCGGACCCGATCGCCGGTGCTCGGGGCAGCTGTGGTCACTCCTGCAACTATACAGGATAAGGTCAACTTCCGAGCAATTAGAATGTTGACAAAATCAAACTAAATGCGCGACCCTGGGACACCGAGGACGACACGGAACAGACGAGGACAGACGAAGACCGATGAGAGCCCGCCGGATGGACCAGAAGATCGCCGTTCCCGTCGTCTACGTGGCCGCCATGTTCATGGCGGTGATGGACACGACGATCGTCAACGTGGCGCTCCCCACGCTGGCCCGTGACTTCCACGTGAGCACCGATGCGGTCGATGCCGTCTCGATCGCCTACCTGGTGAGCTACGGCGTGTTCATCCCCATCTCCGGCTGGCTCGGCGACCGGCTGGGGGGCCGGCGGACGCTGCTGGGGGCGATCTCGGTCTTCGTCGTCGCGTCTGCGCTGTGCGGGCTGTCGACCAGCTTCAGAGAGCTGGTGCTGTTCAGGATCCTCCAAGGCGTCGGTGGGGGCCTCATGACCCCGGTCGGCCTGTCGATGCTGTTCCGGGTGTTCCCGCCGGCGCAGCGCGTCCGTGCGGCGAGCATCCTGGTGCCTCCGACCGCGCTGGCGCCTGCACTCGGCCCGGTGCTCGGGGGTCTCTTCACCACCGAGGTGTCGTGGCGCTGGGTCTTCTACGTGAACGTGCCCATCGGGATCGCAGCCTTGATCTTCGGCGCCCTCTTCCTCTCGGACCACCGGGCCTCGGGCACCGGTCGCCTCGACATCGGTGGGTTCCTTCTGTCGGGAGTTGCGCTCGGGCTGATCATGTACGGCGTCTCGGAAGGTCCGCTCGAAGGGTGGTCGAGCGCCGACGTGCTGGCGACGGTCTTCGCGGGTGGGGTGCTGCTGCTCTGCTTCGTCGCCTACGAGGTCCGGCGCGCCAACCCCCTGCTCGACTTGTCGCTGTTCGCCGACCGGTTGTTCAGATCGACCACGTCGGTGATGGTCGTAGGGTCGGTGGCCTTCCTCGGGACCCTGTACCTCGTCTCCCTCTTCTTCCAGGACGCGCTCGGCATGTCGGCGCTGCGGGCCGGTCTCACGATCTTCCCCGAGGCGCTCGGGGTGATGGTCGGCTCCCAGGTGGTCTCGCGGATCCTCTACCCACGGTTCGGTCCCCGGCGACTGATGGCGTCGGGCCTGCTCACGATCGCCGTCTCGATGCTCCTCCTCACCCAGATCGGACCGACGACCAACGAATGGCTGATACGTCTGATCATGCTGCTGCTCGGCTACGGGATCTCCCACGTGTTCCTCACGTCACAGGCCGCCTCGTTCACGACCATCAGCCCCGCACGCACGAGCGGCGCGTCGGCCGTGTTCAACGCCTGCCGGCAGCTCGGTGGTGCCATCGGCGTCGCCCTCGTCACGACGGTGATGTCGGAGGGGCCGACGCGCCGCTTGGGGCTCACGTCGGTGCCGGCGCTCACGGCGTACCGGCTCGCGTTCGTCGCGGCTGCGGTCGTCGCGGTCGCCGGCGCGGCGATCGCCCTCACCGTCAGTGACGCCGACGCGGCTCCCACGATGGTCCGCAGGGGTCGAGCATCCGCACCGGCGGGCGCGGAACCGCTCGGCGCGCGCGAGAGGGTGGCGGCGCCGGTGGGTGAGGCGTGAGCTCCGAGCAGCGCCACACGGTCCGCCCGGCCGCCGCCGCGGCCGATGGCAGGATCTCGCGATGGACGCGACAACCGGACGAGCTGGACGGGGCACCGAGCCGCTGAACTTCTTCGACGAGGGGGTCGCCGCACGCTACGACGAAGCCTCGGCCGAGATGTTCACCAGCGACCGGGTCGATCCGGCGGTCCAGTTCCTGGCCGGGCTCGCCTGGGGCCACAGCGCGCTCGAGCTCGGCATCGGTACCGGGCGGATCGCCTTGCCCCTCAGCCGCAAGGGGGTCCTCGTGCACGGCATCGACCTCTCGCCGCAGATGGTGGCGCGCCTGCGCGAGAAGCCCGGCGGCGAGGGTATCGAGGTCACCATCGGGGACTTCGCCACCACGAAGGTGGGGAAGCGGTTCTCGCTCGTGTACCTCGTCTACAGCACGATCGACAACCTGACGACGCAGGACGCGCAGGTTGCGTGCTTCTGCAACGTCGCGGAGCACCTCGAACCCGGCGGCTGCTTCGTGGTCGAGGCCGGGGTGCCGCCGCTCCAGCGGCTCCCCCCCGGCGAGACGGTGCGGCCGTTCTCGGTGACCTCGACGCACCTGGGCTTCGACGAGATCGACGTGGCCACGCAACGGCTGACGTCCCACCACTACTTCGTCTCGGCTGGGCGCATGGAGGTGGTTTCGATGCCGTTCCGTTACGTGTGGCCGGCAGAGCTCGACCTCATGGCACGGATCGCCGGCATGACGTTGCGCGAGCGGTGGGCCGACTGGACGCGCGAGCAGTTCACCGCCGACAGCGACGCACACGTGTCCGTCTGGCAGAAGGCCTGACCGGCTTCCGTGGCGGCACGGTGGAGCCCGCGCGAGCATGGTGGGGTGCAGCGATCCTCGATCGCCGGGCCGCGCCGCTGCGCTGGGGCTGGGCGGTGAGCGACGCGAACGTGGAGCTGGTCCGCCGTGGCTGGGAGGCGGCGTTGCGGGGCGATCTCGACCTGGTCGCGTCGCTCCTCGATCCCGACGTCAAGTGGCACGGGGGGGACCCGGCCGCCGGGTGCCAGAACCGTGCGCAGGCGCTCCACTGGATGCGGCGGGCTCGCAGGCCACTGCCCGAGCTGGTCGAGGTCCGGGCCGCCGGCGACAAGGTCGTGGTCGTCTTGAAGCCACCCGCGCGAAGCGGCGAGGAGTCGGTGTCCGTCGCCAACGTCACGACCGTGCGCGACGGGAAGGTGGTGGAGATGGTCCACTACGACCGCGCGGCGGACGCGCTGGCTGCACTCGGGCTCAGCTCCCAGTAGGCCGGCGCGGGCCGCGGAGACGGTCGATGCCCACAGAGGGGACAGCCAGGTCCCTCGCGCGCTCGTGGAGACTGCTGCGCGGGTTCCGGCTCGAGCAGCGGGACCCCGACGCGTTCTACGACCTCCTCTCGGCCGATGCGGTCGAGCTGCTCGCCTGTGCCGTGGGCGTCGCCGACGCGCTCACCCTCGACGTCGGCGGCGGCGCGGGGTACCTGACCCGCGCCCTGCGGGCCGCCGGCGCCCGCTGCGTGCTCGTCGACGCTGACGCGGGGGAGTTGTCGTGGCGTGGTCCGCCGCCGGCAGGGTCCGTCGTGGCCGACGCGCGTGCGCTCCCGATGCCCTCGGCAGCCGTGGACCTGGTCGTCTCCTCCAACGTCCTCGAGCACGTCTCTGAGCCGTTCGCGGTCGTCGACGAGATGGCCAGGGTCCTACGCCCGGGAGGTCACCTCTGGCTCTCGTTCACCAACTGGTACGGGCCATGGGGCGGGCACGAGACGTCGCCGTGGCACTACCTCGGTGGCGACCGGGCGCGTCGCCGCTACGCCGCACGGACCGGCCACGACCCGAAGAACGCCTTCGGGGCCTCGCTGTTCCCGATGCACGTCGGAGGAACGCTCCGGCGTCTCGCCCGACATCCGCTGCTCGACGTGATCGACGCGCGTCCGCGCTACCTGCCCGAGGCCGCTCGTGGGCTGGTGCGGGTCCCTGCGCTGCGCGAGGTGCTCACCTGGAACCTCGAGGTGCTCGCCCGAAGGCGAAGGTCGCCGTCGTGAGGTCGGCGCACGGCGCACGCGACGAGCACGTCGGGGCCGGCAGCGGCCCGGGGCAGTGGCCCGGCGAGCGACCCGGCGTACCCGTCCGGGCGCGCCACGTCCACAGCCATGGTTGGGACCTGCGAAGATGCCGTCCATGACGTCGCCACAGAGCGCCGGAGCGAAGTGATGGAGGACCTGTTGGGGAAGGTCGCGCTGATCACCGGTGGCGGCAGCGGGATCGGGCGAGGGGCTGCGCTCGCGCTGGCCGCTGCGGGCGCCCACGTCGCGATCGCCGACATCGACCGGGACCGCGCGATGGCCGTGGCCGACGAGGCTTCCTGGCGTGGCACCGACTGTTTCGGGATGGCGCTCGACGTGAACGACCTCACGGCCTTCGAGACCGCGCGCGACATGATCATGCGCCG
>JASHYA010000148.1 GCA_030043315.1 Acidimicrobiales bacterium | reverse complement strand
GCGCTCCGCGCGTGGGCGGTCGCACCCGATGAGATCGACAAGGCCGTGCACGACGCACGTGCGGTGGGTGTCGACTACGGGAAAGTCACGGCCCACAGCCGGCGGGCTCCCGACGGCGGAGAAGTGCGCTGGCGGATGGCGACGCGGGTGACGAGGGAAGACGGGCTCGCGATCCTCCCCTTCTTAATCGACTGGGGGGTGACGATGCACCCCTCGCAGCAGGCGCCCGACGGCGTGCGCCTCGCGCAATTCCGGGTCATCACGCCACATGCGCTCGAGGTCGTACGACGGTTGCGCAGCGTCGGTGCGGAGGTCACCGTCACGGAGGGTGAGTCGCCGGGGCTCGAGGCCGTGCTGGTGGGCCCGTCGGGACGCGAAGCGGTCCTCCGCTCGTGAGAACCGGGCCGAGAACGAACGAAGCAATCCATCGATGACAAGGAGAGGGAGAAGGACATGCAGCGTATGAAGGAAATGACGCGCCGCGTCACCTGCGGTCTCGCGGCCGTGGGGATCGCGGCGATGGGGAGCGTCGCGATCGCGTCACCACAGGGCGGTGCCGCCGTGACACACAAGGTCGTTTCGTGGGCGGAGCCCCCATCGAGCGTGCCCGACTACATCCTGCCCTTCTACGGCGGAGCGGAGGACACGATCCTCAACCTCTACGACTTTCAGAGCCTCATGTTCCGCTCCTTGTACTTCTTCGGAGGGAAGACATCGACCGAGGCGCTGAACCCGACACTTTCGATCGCCCAACCGCCCAAGTACTCCGACAACGACAAGAAGGTGACCATCGTCCTCAAGCATTACCGGTGGTCGAACGGCACCACGCTCGACGACGCCAACGTCATGTTGTGGTTCAACATGCTCCACGCGGAGAAGACAAACTACGGGAACTACTTCCCCGGTGGGTTGTCGATTCCGACAACGATCAAGTCGGTCACAGTGAAGAACCCGACCACGCTGATCTTCACGCTGACCCAGTCCGTCAACCCGAAGTGGTTCACCGACGACCAGCTGTGGGAGCCGGTGCCGATGCCACTCGCGTGGACAAAGACGTCGACCAAGGCGGCGGCGGGCTCAGGCGGTTGCGGAACCGCCCCCTACGGCACGGCCAACGCCAAGTGCGCAGCCGTCTACCGCTACTTGTCCCAGCAGGCGGGCTTCACACCCACACACCCGACAAAGTCGAACGACGCGCTGCCGACCTACGCGACCAACCCGCTCTGGCAGGTGGTGGACGGGCCGCTCCACCTCACCTCGTATGCAGTGACAGGACTCCTCACGATGGCTCCGAACTCGACGTACTCCGGGCCCAACAAGCCGAAGTACAAGGAGTTCGAGGAGAAGCCCTTCACCACAAGCTCGGCCGAGTACGACGCTCTCGTATCCGGGCAGGTCGACTTCGGGTATCTGCCCACGGCCGACGTCAAGGCCGACGCGTCCACACCGGTGAAGGGGGGACCGAACAACCCGCGCCTCACAAAGACATTCGATCTGGTGCCGTGGAATGGCTTCCAGATCAGCTTCACGGCGTACAACTTCAAGTCCAACGGCGATGGCGGAGAGGCCAGCAAGATCTTCGCCCAGCTCTACTTCCGGCAGGCCATGCAGCGTCTCGTCGATCAGCCGCTGTACATCAAGGCTGTCGCCAAGGGTTACGCAGCGCCGGACTACGGGCCGGTCCCGATCCTGCCGAAGAACCCGTACACGTCCAAGTACGAGGAGTCCAACCCCTACCCGTACAGCCCCTCGAAGGCGGTCGCACTGTTGAAGTCCCACGGCTGGAAGATTGAGCCGCACGGTACTGACACGTGCATCAAGCCGGGTACCGGCAGCCACGACTGCGGCAAAGGCATCGGTAAGGGTGCGAAGCTCTCCTTCGACATGCTGTACCTGAGCGGGACACCAGAACTGGCGACCCTGGTGACGGCGGAGTTCTCGAGCTGGTCGAAGGCCGGGATCCAGGTGTCGCCGCGCGCGGAGTCGTTTGACTCGGTGGTCGGCACCGCAGTGCCGTGTCCGAAGGGATGCTCGTGGGAGCTCGCCGACTGGGGCGGATACACCGACACAGGCTTCCCGACCGAGCCGGTCGTCTTCTCGACCGGCGCGTACACGAACTACGGGAGCTTCTCGACACCGACGGCGGACGCGCTCATCCGCGCGACCCAGCTCACGAACGTGACGCTCACAAAGATGGAGAACTACCTCTCCGAGCAGCTGCCTGTTCTTTGGGAACCGAAGTTCCCGGTGTCGATCTCCGAGATCCACAAGGGCCTGAAGGGTGTCCTTCCGCTGGATCCCATCGGCCAGATCACACCGGCGAGCTGGCACTGGTCGTCGTAGCGCGGATGCGGTGTGGGGGTGGCTTCGTCCACCCTCACACCGCTCCGGCGACGCACGCTCGGCAGTAACCTGCCCGAATGATCGTTCTCTCACGGATGCGCGGGGATGACGCGCGCTAGAGATCTGGGTATCCGCATCGGCACCGGAGCGCCAGGCGTGGTGAACGCCATCACCGATGTCGACGGTGTTCGGGTCGGTCACACGACGATGGTCCGGGGTGACGGTCCGCTACGGGTCGGTGACGGACCGGTCCGCACCGGCGTCACGGTCGTCGTGCCCTGTGAAGACGTGGGGCGCCGGATGCTGTTCGCCGGCTGCCACCGGCTGAACGGCAACGGCGAGCTCACCGGGCTCGAATGGGTGCGCGAGTCCGGCGTTCTGACTTCGCCGATCGCGATCACCAACACGCACAGTGTCGGAGTCGTGCGCGACGCGTTGGTCGCCGCGCAGGTCCGAGAAATGCCGCCCGGCGACATCTCTTGGAGTTTGCCCGTGGTCGGCGAGACCTGGGACGGGATCCTGAACGACATCAACGGCATGCACGTGCGGTCAGAGGACCTCTGGGGGGCGCTGGAACGTGCATCGGGCGGAGAAGTCCCCGAAGGCAGTGTTGGTGGTGGGACCGGCATGATCTGCCACCAGTTCAAGGGCGGGATCGGCACCGCCTCGAGAGTCGTCGACGCCGCTCGCGCCCGATCCACGGTCGGTGTCCTGGTGCAGGCGAACTACGGCCGACGCGACCGGCTGACCGTCGCGGGCGTACCGGTTGGACGGGAGATCCCCGTGGAAGAGGTGCCGGCCCCTGACGACGACCGCCGCAGTCCCGCGGGGGCAGGCTCGATCATCGTGGTGGTGGCGACGGATGCGCCGCTGCTCCCCCACCAGTGCGAGCGGCTGGCCCAGCGCGCCGGGCTGGGCATCGCCAGGGTCGGTGGGGTCGGCGCCAACACGAGCGGGGACCTCTTCATCGCGTTCGCCACCGGGAACGCCGATCAACCGCTCCCTTCGCAGCACGACTCCTCGTCACCGGTGACGACGGTCCGCATGCTGCCCGACGGTGCGATCACCGCGCTCTTCGAGGCGGTCGTGGACGCAACCGAGGAGGCGATCGTGAACGCCTTGCTGGCGGCCGAGACGATGATCGGCCGAGACGGCATCACCGCGCACGCGCTTCCACACGAACGCCTGCTGGAGTGCATGCGCGCCTATGGACGCAGTTGATCCGCTTCCGCGCTCCCAGGACCATCCATCCGCGCTGGCCCGGTGCTCTTGACCTGAGCCGGCCCGTCGAGTGGGTGGTGGCAGGCCACGAGGTGGTGCCCCCCGTGATCGGCGAGCTGTGGATCGACCGCGGCGCAGAGCTCGGTCGCCCTCGGGCACCGGGGGCGGAATCTGCAACCCGACGGCAGCTCGAGCGCGTTCGCCGGTTCGCCGCGAATGACCACCCTTGACCTTCCCCTCGCCGCAGCCCTGTCGGGCACGGGCACCGCGGCCAGGAGCGCAGCGGTGTAGGGATGGAGCGGGCGGTCATAGAGATCGTCAGCCGGCGACTGCTCGACGATGCGCCCGAGGTACATGACGGCGATCCGGTCCGATGCATGGCGGATGACGGCCAGGTCGTGCGCCACGAAGACGTACGCCAGGCTCCGTTCCTGCCGCAGGTCGGAGAGGAGGTTCACGACCTGCGCACGGATCGACACGTCCAGCGCGGAGACGGGCTCGTCCAGCACGATGAGGCGAGGATCTGCGGACAGCGCCCGGGCGATGCCGATGCGCTGCCGCTGGCCGCCCGAGAACTCATGGGGGAAGTGGTCGACGTGGCCGGGATCGAGGCCGACCAACCGGAGCAGCTCCCCGATCTCCTCCTTGATCTCCGTCGTCGGTACGCCGCGGAGCTTCAGGCCCGTCGCAAGGATCTGGCCGACGCGCTTGCGCCCGTTGAGCGAGGCCTCGGGGTCCTGGAAGACCATCTGGATCTCACGGCGCACCGGCCGCAGCGACCTCGGGCTCGCGCGGGTGATGTCCGTGCCCCGGTAGAGGAGCGATCCGGCCGTCGGCGTCGCGAGCCTGACGAGGCAGCGGGCCAGGCTGCTCTTACCGCAGCCGGACTCGCCGACGACCCCGAGCGTCTCGCCGGGCGCGAGCTCGAGCGACACGTCGTCGACGGCGCGGACGTAGCGCGTCGACCGGCGGAGGGTTCCCGTGCGGACCGGGTAGCGGAGCTCGAGGTTCCGCGCCTCGAGCAACGGGGCCGTGGTCGGGGGGGCACCGACGCTCATGCGGCGCCGTCTGTGCAGGCGAGGGCCACGGCTTGTGTATCCAGGCGGTCCAGGTGACGCAGCCTGCGCTTCGTGTCGAGGTCGAGCCAGCACCGGTCAAGGTGGCCTTCGTCCTGCTTCCCGCGCACCTCCTCCCCGTCCGCTGCCGGGTCGACCGACTCACGTAGTGGCGGGACCTCGACGCAGCGGTCGAACGAGTGGGGGCACCTAGGGCGGAAGTGGCACCCGGCCGGTGGGTTCAGGAGCGACGGAGGGGAACCGCCGATCGTGGGAAGGCGCCCCACGCGCTCCCGGTCGAGCCGGGGAACCGAGCGAAGCAGGGCCCAGGTGTAGGGGTGGAGCGGGTCCTCGAAGAGCGCGTCCGCGGGCGCATGCTCCAGCACGCGGCCGCCGTACATGACCATGACGTCATCGGCCATCCTGGCCACGAGCCCGATGTCGTGCGTGATGAGGATCAACGCCACTGTGGACTCGCGGCAGAGCTGTTCGAGCTCGTCCATGATCTGAGACTGCGTGGTCACGTCGAGCGCGGTCGTCGGTTCGTCGGCGACGATGAGGCGCGGCGCGCAAGAGAGCGCCGCCGCGATCATCACGCGTTGGCGCATTCCACCCGAGAACTCGTGCGGGTACGCACGGGCACGAACCTCCGGTCTCGGGATGCCGACCCGACGCAAGAGCGCGACGGTCCGCTCCCACGCCTCGCTGCGAGAGATCCGCTCGTGCGTCCGGATCTGTTCGACGATCTGCGCGCCGACACGCTGCACCGGATTCAGCGCGGTCATCGGGTTCTGGAAGATCATCGCCATCCCGCCGCCCCGCACCCGCCGGAGCTCGTCCTCGGGCGCGTTCAGCAGGTCCTTGCCGTCGAACCGAACGGCTCCGTCGAGCTCCGTGTTGGCAGAGCGCGTCAGTCCCATCAAGCTGAGCGCGGTCACCGACTTGCCCGAGCCGGACTCCCCCACGATCGCGAGCACCTTCCCGTGGGCGAGCGCGAAGCTGACCCCGTCGACCGCTCGGACGACGCCACCGTCGGTATGGAACCGGACGCCGAGGCGCTCCACCTCGAGGAGCGGCGCCATCACGCCTCCAGCCGCACGCGCGGGTCGAGCCACACGTAGAGGACGTCGACCAACGCCGCGATCAGGACGACGAGGACCGCGCCGTACATCACGATCACCATCAGCGGAGGGACGTCGAGGGCCTGAATCGACTCCGCGGCGTACTGCCCGACGCCGTCGAGGTTGAAGACGACCTCTACGAGGATGGCCCCTCCTCCGATCACACCTGCGAAGTCGAGCCCCCACATGGAGACGATCGGGATGAGCGAGGTCCGCAGCACATGGCGGATGAGGATCTTGCGCTCCGAGAGCCCCTTCGCTCGCGCCGTCCGCACGTAGTCCTCGTGCATGTTGTCGAGCATGGTCGACCGGAGCACCCTTGAGTACAGCCCGATGTACACGACGGAGAGGCTGATCCAGGGGAGCACCAGGTGCATGAACCACTGCCCCACGCTCTGCGAGAGAGGGACGTACCCGCTGAGCGGGAAGACGTGGACCCTCCAAGCCAGAAAGTACAGCCCAAGCGCCCCCACGACGAAGGTTGGCGCTGAGATGGCGGTGAGGGAAAGCAACGTCAAGAGGCGGTCGATGAAATGCCCTGCGCGCACCGCGCACAGCGCTCCGACGACGACGGCGAACACGAACCAGATCACCCCCGCGCCGATCGCCAACGAGAGGGTTGCCGGCAGACCCCGTTCGATCTGCGACAGCACGTTCACATGCTCGGAGTAGGAGATGACGGACCCGGTGAAGATCCTCCCCATCATGTCGGCGTACTGCACCCAGATGGGCTTGTTGAAGCCCCATTGTCGTACGACCGCGGCGATCGTCTGGGGCGTTGCCGACTTTCCAGCGAGACGGAGCGCGGGTGTTCCGTCGGGTATCACCTGGAAGATGAGGAAAGTGAAGACCGAGACGAAGAACAGCACGATGACCGCTTGGAAGAGGCGGCGAAGAGCGAAGCGGGCCACTACCGGCCGACCCGTATCTGCGATCGGGGATCCAGGGCCTCACGGACCCCTTCGCCGAAGACGTTGATCCCGAGCACCGCGAGCACGAGCGCGATCCCCGGGGCGAGGACGAGCTGCGGCGAGGTCGTGAGCAGGGGGAGGCCGCTCTGGATCATCGTCCCCCACGAGGCGTTCGGCGGTTGGACACCTGCGCCAAGGAAGGAGAGCGACGCTTCCAAGAGGATGGCACCGGCGACCATGAGCGGCACAAAGACCAGGATGGTGGACATCAGGTTCGGGAGGATCTCCGAGAGCATGATCCGCACCGAACCGCACCCGAGGCACCTGGCCGCCTGGACGAACTCCTGCTCACGGAGGCTCAGCACCTGTCCCCTGATCGGCTTGGCGACATAGGGCACGTAGACGAAGCCGATGACGAGCGCCGGCACCAGGATGGAGTTCCCCCTCAACTGGAACGGGCCGATGCCGATGCCCCCTCCGACGGCGATCGAGGTGCCGATCGCGACTCCCAGCAGCACCGCCGGGTACGCCCAGACGAGGTCCATGAACCGGGTCAGGACGCTGTCGACCGCGCCCCGGTAGTACCCGGCCACCAGCCCGAAGGCGACGCCCAGCACGATGGTGATCGCCGCCGCGATGAAGCCGATCTCGAGCGACGTTCGTCCTCCGTAGAGCAGCCGGACCGCGACTGTCCTCCCGTTCTGGTCGGCACCGAGGAAGAAGCGCGTATGCCACGTGGGACCGATGGGGATGCCGATGGGTGACACCACGTCCTCCACCCGGCCGCCGACTCGCACGGTGCCCGTCACGTCGTTTGTGTTCGGACCGATGTGCCCGACGTAGCGGGCATAGACGGGAGCGAGCAGGCACAACGTGAGAACCAGGAGGAACAACCCTCCGAAGGCCATCGCGACCCGGTTGGCGCGGAGCCGCCGCCAGGCGAGCCCGTACGGACCGACACCGGTGGCGGTCCGTACGGGCTCTTCGAGGCCGACCAGTGACGCAGAGCCTGCTGGAGCAGAAGGGGTCGGTTCACTCCAGCTTGTTCGAATCAGCTCTCGAGCGGTTCCCACGTCGGCTCCTGCTGCGCAGAGGGGATGGCTGGCTCGTTCCAGCTTCTTCGAGTCAGCTCTTGAGCAGCTCCCACGTCGACCAGTCGTTTCCGTAGATCTCGCTGTAGACAGCCGTCTTGAAGTCGATCCGGTCCGACATGAACTTCGGATCTTCAGGGTAACCGATGATGAGCTCGTCGGCCTGCTTGGCTTCGTATTCTGTCAGAGCGGTCCACTGGCGGGAGACGGTCGAAAGCCTTGTCGACGTCACCGGCCCGAGCTTTGCCAACTCGGAATTGATGTGCGGGTCGTCGACGTAGCTGCGGTCGCGGTTCCCGACTGGCTCGATGTCCTTCCCGTTCAAGAGGATGTAGAAGTTGATCGGGTTCGGGAATGTCTCCTCCCACGCGGACCAACCGGTCTGCGGGTCGCTCGACTTGGTGCTGATCGTCGGGAAGTACGTAGAGCCCGTCACGAACTTGTAGGACACCTTGAACCCGATGCTCTTCAGGACTCCGCCGTAGTACTCGACCATCTGCTCCACGGGGCTGGTCGTCTCTCCCCAGACGGTCACGGGTGCGCCCACGAGATGGGCCTCTTTGATCAGTGCCTTCGCCTTGGACAC
>JASHYA010000147.1 GCA_030043315.1 Acidimicrobiales bacterium | reverse complement strand
GCCCGACGGGACGTCTCGCCGGTCACCCTCGACGCGAAGGTCGTCGGCGTGGCCGCGGACAGAGACGGGAAGGGCTACTGGGAGGTGGCGTCGGACGGCGGCCTCTTCGCAGCCGGCAACGCCGCGTTCCACGGCTCCAAGGCCCCCAGGCGCCTCCCCGCCCACGTGGTCGGCGTGGTCGGTGACCCCGCGACGGGCGGCTACTGGGAGGTCAGTGCCGGCGGCGCGGTCCTGAGCTTCGGCGCCCGGTACTACGGCTCGATGCGCGGGCGGCGACTCGACGCGCCGATCGTGGCGATGGCGTCCACGCCCAACGGGAAGGGGTACTGGGAGGTCGCCGCCGACGGCGGCATCTTCAGCTTCGGGAACGCGCGCTTCTACGGCTCCATGGGCGGGCACCGCCACCACGCGCCGATCGTGACGATGGCGACGGACCCCGCCACCGGCGGCTACTGGGAGGTCTCGGGAGAAGGCAGCGTGTTCAGCTTCCACGCGCCGTTCTACGGGTCGCTCAGCGCTCATCGCCGCCGTTCGCCGATCACCGGGCTCGCTGCGACACCCGAGGGGAAGGGGTACTGGGAGGTCGCCGCCGACGGCGACGTGTACAGCTTCGGGCACGCACGCTTCGCCGGTGCGGCGAGGGTCGCCTTGCCGGCGGCGACGGCCGCGCCGGAGCAGGCGCCGGCGCGCACCACCACGACGCGGGCGAGGACCCGGTCCTACCTGCCGCCTTCGCACCCGCCCACCAACGTCGCGCCCGTCCCCGCGTACACCTTCGAGCGGGGTGAGAAGTACAACGCGTCGAGCTCGCTCCCGTGCTGGCGCCTGGGCACGTCGGCGTGGGCCCCGGACCTCGACGCGCAGTGCGTGGCGGCGGAGATCGGGGCGACCGACCACGCCCGCGCGGGCGAGGGGCTCGCGCGGATGCAGCTCCCCTCCGACTACTCCTCCCTCACGCCCCAAGAGCAGCTCTTCGTCCTCACGGACATCGAGCGGGTGAGCCGGGGGGAGGTGCCCGCGGTGGGGCTGTCCTCCCTCCTCGACGGCTACGCCCAGGTCGGCGCCGAGACCGGTGACGACCCGCAGTTCACCTTCTCGGCGATCGCCTCGTCGGACTGGTGGGGGTCGAACGTGGTGAGCGGGGCGCTCAACGCGCTCGACGCCAACTACACATGGATGTACGCCGACGGCTACGGCGGCTACAACGTCGACTGCAAGTCGCCGTCCTCGAGCGGGTGCTGGGGCCACCGCGACAACGAGCTCACCTCCAACTACGGCGGCACGCTCGTCATGGGCGCAGGCGACGTCCGCGAGGGCACCGGGCTCCAGTCCCTGAGCGAGCTCCTCGTCGTCGTAAAGGACCCCGGCGACCTTCCGCACCTCTACTACACCTGGGCGGACGCCGTGGCGGCAGGCGCGGCAGGCTGAGCCGCTCGAGGCGAGGCCCTATTGCCCCACTGCCGGCGGCCGCGTCACCCCGTGCACTCGTTCAGCGCGTCGATGAGGAGCCGGAGCCGCGCGAAGTGGAACTTGTCGAAGCGGAACGCGACGCGCGCCAGGTCCAGGTGGTCGTGGCCCGACCGTTCGGGCGGGAACGGCGAGGCGGGACGGATCGACCCCGAGACGATGATGTCGGCGAAGCGGCGGTTCAGCTCGGCGAGCTCGGCAGCCGTGGGCAGGACCTGGAGCCGGAGCACGAGCAGATCGCCGACCCACCGGCAGGAGTGGTAGTTGCGGTAGAAGCCGAGGACCTCGTCGACGGCCTCCTCGACGGTGTTCGCGACCTTGAACAGGGAGACGTCCTCGGGGGAGATGAAGCCGGGCCGGATGACCTGCTCGTCGATGAAGCGCCGCCAGCCGTGCCAGTACGTGCCGCCGGGGGTCTCGACCAGCACCACCGGTGCGGGCTCGGCCTTCCCGGTCTGCAGCAGCGTCAGGAGCTCGTACCCCTCGTCCAGGGTGCCGAAGCCCCCGGGCAGCACCGCGTAGCCGTGGGACTCCTTGATGAGCATCAGCTTGCGGGTGAAGAAGTACCGCATCTCGACGAGCTTCGGGTCCTGCGCGATGAAGGGGTTCGCCCCCTCCTCGTGGGGAAGCCGGATGTTCACTCCGAAGGCGTGCGCGCGGCCCGCCCCCTCGGACCCCGCGGCCATGATGCCGGGCCCGGCACCGGTGACGACCATCCAGCCCGCGTCGGCCACGCGGGCGGCGAGGTCTCGCGCGAGGACGTAGACGGCGTCCGCCGGGAGCGTGCGCGCCGAGCCGAACATGGTCAGCTTGCGCACCGAACGGTAGGGCCGGAAGACGCGGAACGCCTCCGCCATCTCGCCGAGCGCCGCGTCCGCGATCTTCAGGTCCCCGACGTCGGTGTCCTCGTGGGCGAGCTCGAAGAGCGTCGCAAGCATCGAGCGCAGGAGGGCCCGTCTGGCTGGGGAGAGCTCGTAGCCCGCGGCGAGGCCGGCGAACGCCGCGTCCAGCAGGTCGGATGTGGGGACCGGGGCGGCCGGGACGACCTCGTCGGAGGCGGTCACGCCGGCGCGCCGGCGGGCTCCGGCTCGACCCGGTCGTAGAGGGTGGTCCGTTGTACCAGCCGCCGCGAGAGCGGCTCGACGACGTGCTCGAGATCCTCCACGCACATGCGCTGCCCGTGGGAGGCACCCGCGGCGCGTGAGATGTTCTCGTCCATGAGCGTCCCGCCGAGGTCGTTCGCCCCCGCGCACAGCACCTGGCGCGCGCCGTCGGGGCCCATCTTCACCCACGACACCTGGACGTTGTCGATCGCACCGCGGTAGGCGATCCGCCCGACGGCGTGCATGAGCAGCGCTTCGCGGAAGGTCGGCCCCCGGCGGGAGCGGCGCTGGAGGTAGATGGGCGAGGCCATGTGCACGAAGGGGAGCGGGACGAACTCGGTGAAGCCGCCGGTCTCCTTCGCCAGCGCGCGGGTGCGCAGGATGTGGCGAGCCCAGTGGCGAGGCTGCTCGACCGCGCCGAACATGATCGTGACGTTCGAGCGCAACCCCACGCGATGCGCGGTGCGGTGCGCCTCCAGCCACTCTGTCGTGGTCACCTTGTCGGGGCAGAGGACCCGACGGATCTCGTCGTCGAGGATCTCGGCCGCGGTACCCGGGAGCGTCTTCAGGCCGGCGTCCTTCAGCCGGCGGAGGTACGCCTCGAGGGGCTCGCCGAGCCGCTTCGCGCCCTCGGTCACCTCGAGCGCGGTGAACCCGTGGATGTGGATGCGATCGGACCCCGCGCGTACCGCCCGCAGCACGTCGACGTAGTAGTCGCCGTCGAAGGAGGGGTGGATGCCCCCTTGCAGACACACCTCGGTCGCGTCCAGCGCGTCGGCTTCGGCCACCCGCCTCGTGATCTCGTCCAGCTCGAGCAGGTAGGGCGCGCCGCGCAGGTTGAGGGAGAGCGGCCCCTTGCTGAACGCGCAGAAGCGGCACTTGAAGGTGCAGACGTTCGTGTAGTTGATGTTGCGGTTCTTGACGAAGCTGACCTCGTCGCCGCAGGTCTGCTGGCGCAGCTCGTCCGCGAGGCTGGCGACGGCCCGCACCTCTGGCCCCCGCGCCGAGAACAGGGTCACGATCTCGTCCTCGCCGACCTCTTGGCCCATCGCGACACCGGCGAGCACCTCCGCGACGGGGCCGTGGGCAGCACGGTCGC
>JASHYA010000146.1 GCA_030043315.1 Acidimicrobiales bacterium | reverse complement strand
GCGCCCCGGGTCGATCACGACTGCGCCGTCGGGCTCTTCGGCGGGACGCGGATCGCCCAGGTCCCTGCGCTCGAGAACAACGTGGGACCGTCGGCGTCGGACGAGACGCCTGCGGTCGTACCCGACCAGGCCAGCAGGCTGGGCTGCGTGAACAGCGGGAGGGCGACCATCTGCTGCCAGAGCGCGGTGTCGACCTGCGAGTAGATCGGGGCGGCATCGACCGGGTTCAGCTGTTGGGAGGCCTTCTCGAGCAGTGTGTTCACGGTCGGGTCGTCGAGGTTCGACCAGTCCTGCGAGCCGCCGGTGCCGGGGGCTCCGAGCAGTGGCGTGTACCACGCGATGGCCTGGCTCGAGTACGGGCTCGAGTGCATCGGGATGAGCGCCACGTTGGCTTTGCCGACGGCGAGGTCGTCACCCGCGCCCTCAGCGCTCGAGGCGTGGACGACACGCACGTCGATGCCTGCCGCGTCGAGCTGGTCGACGAGCACCGCAGCCGCCTCGTCTGCCCAGGTGTCAGCGACGTCGACCGCCATGGTCAGCGTGTACTGCGTGCCTGTGAGGAACCGCCACGGCGCCGTCCCCGTCCGGACGAGGCCGGACTCGACGAAGAGGCGTGTGGTTGTGGCGAGGTCCGCAACCGACGGGAAGGCCGTCGATGTCGGCGAGGTGCTGGCCGTCGTGGTCGACGTCGTTCCCGGTTGGCCGCTCACCTGGAGCGGCGCCGGCCTGGGGCTCGAGTACCCCTGCTGGGTCTGCGCGTACAGGAGGCTCGCGCCGGGGACGATCGTCGAGTCGGCCCACCCCACGACGTCGTTGATGAGCGACTGGCGGTCGATCGCGTGCGCGACGCCGAGCCGTAGGGCCGACGACGAGGTGAAGGACGACGTGGTCGAGAACTCGAGCTCGAGGAATGTCGTCGACAGCTGGCTCTGGCTCTGCACCGGCGGCTGGGACGTCACGGCCTGGAGGAAGTGCTCGCCGTACCCGGTGGGCAACGCAACCTCGACGGTGCCCTTCGCCAGCCACTGCGACAGCTGTGCGGGGCCGGACGCGATCCGCACGACGATCTTGTCCAGCAGGGGGGCCTGCTCCCACCACTTCGGGTTGCGGACGAGGACGACCTCCTTGCCGGGGACGACATCGCCGAGCTCGTACGGACCCGCTGACAGGTCGATCGCCGGGTCGAGCGTGGAGCACGGCGGGTTCCACCCCGTCTTCTCGAGGACGTGCGCGGGGAGGAGGTAGTCGAAGAGGGACTGCCAGTCCGCGTACGGCGTCTGGAAGACGACCTTCACCGTGCGGCCCGTCGGACCCGGCGTGACCGAGGCGATCTGGCGGTAGCCGACTGCTGGACCTGTCGTGCCTGTCGCTCCGGGCAGCGTTGTCGCAGCGGGTGGTGTGGTGGCCGGCGGTGCCGCGGCATTGGAGAGGGCGGCGCTTGTTGTCGCTGCGGTCGTGCTCGTCGTCGTTGTGGAGGTGGTGGAGGTGCTCGTGGTGCTGGTCGTGCTGGTCGCTGTCGGTGCGGCGCCCACGGGACCGTGCGTCCCTCGCTCCTGCTCCCAGGTGTAGACGAAGTCGGCCGCCGTGACCGGCATGCCGTCGGACCAGACCGCGCTCGGGTTGATCGTGTAGACGATCGTCTCGGGGTTCGTGCTCTGCAGCTCGGCTTGGGTGATGACGGCCGAGTCGTAGACCGGCTGGTCGGTGGAGCTGACGGCGAACGCGCTCGGCAGGACCGACTCGAGGAGGAGGCGGTCCGCCCACGTGTCCCCGGAGGCGGTGTTGGGGTTGCAGCCGGTGGGGGCCTGGTCGATGCCGACCGTCATCGTGCCGCCGGTACCCGGCACCCACGGGTTCGTGGTCGAGGTGGTGGTGGTGGTCGCCGCCGTCGAGGTGCCTGCATCCGATGCGGCGTGCCCACGACCTCCGGACGCGCCAACCCGGGCGCCACCGTCGGAGAGCACCGCACCGAGGACACCGCCCCCCGCCGCGACGACGAAGGCAGTCGCCAGGCACGCCGCCCGGCGAGCGAATCCCGGGCCTCCGCCCGGGCGGATCACTGCAACCGGAGGTCGAGCGTGAGGACCGTGAGGGCGAAGACGATCGCCACCGTCACCGTGATCCTGTCGAGGTTCCGCTCGACCACGGTGGAGCCGGAGGCTGCCGCGCCGACGCTGCCGCCGAACATGTCGGACAGCCCGCCACCCTTCCCGCTGTGCATGAGGATGAGGAAGATGAGCCCGACGGCCGACAGCACGTTGATGACGATGTACACCCAGGTCAGCACGGGAACACCTCCTTCACGACGCGTGGGGCCCGGCCTGTCACGTGACGCCGGTCACGCGACGGCGAAAACGGTAGCAGGCCGCTCCCGGGGTGAGGCGTCGTCACCTCGGCGTCAGCGCCCGGCGCGGACTCGCGCCGGCCGGCCCGCCCGGACGATCTCGAGGAAGCCGGCGGCGTCCAGGCTCGCGCCCCCGACGAGGAGCCCGTCCACGTCCGGCTCGGCCATCAGATCGGCCGCGTTCTCCGGGTTCACCGACCCGCCGTACTGGACACGGACCGATGCGGCGGCCTCGGCGGTGGCGAGCTCGCCGACCTTCTGGCGGACGAACGCGCACGCGTCCTGGGCGTCGACGGCGGTCGCCGCACGACCCGTGCCGATCGCCCAGATCGGCTCGTACGCGACGACCATCCCCGCCACCTTCGGTGGGTCGAGCGGGGCGGCGGCCCCGTGGACGGCCGCCTCGAGCTGAGCGGACAGCCGTGCTTCGGTATGCCCCGCCGCGCGCTCCTCCTCGGTCTCGCCCACGCACAGGATGGGCGTCATCTCGTGGCGGAGGACCGCGCGGAGCGTCGCCGCGACCTCCTCGTCGGTCATGCCGAACTGCTGGCGCCGTTCGGAGTGGCCGACGATGACGTAGCTGACACCGAGTCGGGCCAACATCTGGGGGCTGACCTCGCCGGTGAACGCCCCCCGGTCGTGGTCGTTGCAGTGCTGTGCCCCGAGGGCGACGGGGATCGCCTCGCGCTCGACGAGCGTCTGCACCGTGCGGAGGTCAGTGAACGGCGGGTGGATCGACACGTCCAGCAGTGCGACGTCCTCCGGCTTCATCCTCAGGCCGAGGTCGCGCACGGTGTGCAGGGCCTCGATGTGGTCGTGGTGCATCTTCCAGTTGCCGCTGACGAG
>JASHYA010000145.1 GCA_030043315.1 Acidimicrobiales bacterium | reverse complement strand
TGCGACGACCCCCGCGCCGCCTACCGGCGCGTGGCGCCCGCTGCGTGCAGCACCGCCGCGCGGATCTCCTCGGTCGCGTCCCAGGGACGGTCCGCACCGAAGATCGCGGACCCCGCCACGAAGACGTTGGCCCCGGCCGCAGCGGCTCTCGGCGCGGTGTTCCGGTCGATGCCGCCGTCGACCTCCAGGTCGACCTCGAGGCCCCGCTCGTCGAGCGCGCGCCGCACCTCGGAGACCTTGGGCAGCACCTCCGCCATGAAGGCCTGCCCGCCGAACCCGGGGAAGACCGTCATGCACAACACAACGTCCACCTTGTGGAGGTACGGCTCGACCGCCTCGAATGGGGTGTCGGGGTTCGCCGCCAGCCCCACCCGCAGCCCGAGCGCGCGGCACGCGTCGACGAGCTCGTCGGTGCGGCCGATCTCGACGTGGACCGTGCAGCCGTCTGCACCTGCGTCTCGGAAGGCCTCGAGGTAGTCTCCGGGGTCGGTCATCATCAGGTGACAGTCGAAGTACAGCCCGGAGTGCTTGCGAAGCGAGGCCACCACGGGTGGGCCGATCGTGAGGTTCGGCACGAAGTGCGCGTCCATCACGTCGACGTGGAGCCAGTCGGCGACGTTGGCCACCTCGCCCACCGCCTGGGCCAGGCTGCCGAAGTCTGCGGAGAGCAACGACGGCGCCATCTTCAACGCGCCCGGCTCGCCGCGGTCCCGTGACATCGCCGGCCAGCCTACGAGCCGCCGAGCCGCTCGCCGACGAGGGGGCGCGCGCCACGAAGCCACTCGGCCGCCGGCATCGGGGCCTTTCCTTCGGGCTGCACGCGGATGAGCTCGACTGTGCCCTCGCCGGTGGCCACGGTGACGCCCTCGAGGGCCCCCGGTGCACCGGGGTCGACGGCCGCCGCAACAACCTCGGCATCGAGCACGAGCAACCGGCGACCCCGCCAGGTCGTCCACGCGCGGTCGAGCCGCACGACCCGGGCGAGATCGCCGGCGGGGCGCGTCCATGTGAGACGCAGCTCTTTCGGATCGAGCTTCGCCGCGTACGTCGGCTCACCGCGTTGGGGCTCGGGCTCGGGGAGCGGGCCGTCGAGCACGTCGACGAGGAGGTGCGTCCCGACCGCGACAAGGCGATCGCGCAGTGGTCCGAGGTGCTCGCCGGGCGCGATCGCGACCTCCCTGCGCGCGTACACGGGGCCCGTGTCGAGCTCCGCCTCGAGCGCCATCACGCACACGCCGGTCATCGCGTCGCCGGCGAGGATCGCCCGCTCGACCGGGGCCGCGCCCCGCCAGCGCGGCAGCAACGAGAAGTGGAGGTTCAGCATGGGGAGGTGCGCCAGGACCCGCTCGGGCACGAGACGGCCATAGGCGACGACGACTCCGAGCTCCGCCCCGACGACGGCGACCGCGTCCAGGCTGTCGGCGACCGCGAGCCCGAGGCGTTCGGCCTCCGCCTTCACGGGGCTCGGCGATGCGGCGGCTCCCCTTCCCCGCCGGCGATCGGGGCGACTGACGACGAGTCGCACGTCGTGCCCCGCCTCCACGATGGCCCGCAGCGGCGGGACCGCGACCGCGGGGGTCCCGAGGTAGACGAGAGCGCGGCCCGTGGGATTCCCGGTGCGGCCGGTGGGCCGGGTGCGGCTCGCGGCGGTCCGACCTCGGTCGCTCAGTCGGCGAGCGTCCGCGCGCGCAGCACCTTCATCGCCTCGCGACGCTGGTCCTCGTCGAGCCGCTCGATGAGGAGCGTCCCCTCCAGGTGGTCCACCTCGTGCTGGAAGACGCGGCCCTGGTACTCCTCGGCGTCGATGGACAGCTCGTTGCCGTCGAGGTCGAGTCCCGTGAGGTGCACCTTGTTCGGCCGGATGATCGTCCAGTGCAGGCCGGGCACCGACAGGCACCCCTCCTCGAAGGCCCACTCCCCCGACGTCTCGGTGATGCGCGGGTTGATCACCACCTGCGGGCCGTCGCCGACGTCGTAGACGAAGAGGCGTCGCTGCACTCCGACCTGGTTGGCCGCGAGACCGACACCCGGCGCCTCGTACATGGTCTCGAACATGTCGTCGACGAGCTTCGCGAGGCGTCCGTCGAGCTCCTCGACGTCCTTCGTCGCCTGCTTCAGGACCGGGTCTCCGTATTGTCGGATTGTGAGCACCACACGCCAGCCTACCTAGACGTCCACGGGGTCGACGCTGACTCCCCCGTGCAGCGGGGCGACGGCGTCGCAGAGCGTCCGATGGTCCGGCGCGCGCACGAGCCACCTGCCCGCCTCGAGGGGCGAGACCACCACACCCTCGCCGTCGAGGATCGGCGGGGCATCGGCTTTCACGGTCGCCAGCGCGCTGAAGGGCGGCAGGCATAGCTCCTCGCGCAGCTCGAGCTCTGTGAACAGCCCGGGATCTCCGGCGACCGCGGCGCGCAGCACGTCGTGGGCCGGGAGCCGCGTCTGGACCATCACCACACCCGCGTCGCGGGTGCCTGGCGGGCGCCCGGCCCCCTCCCGGTCTCCACGGCCCCCGACGAGGCGTCCGGCACGCACGAGCAACGCGAGCGCCTCTTCCCCTGCCGAGAAGCGGGGCGCGAGGAGATGCTGATCGAAGTCCAAGAAGGCGACCGCGCCCGCGCGGCGCACCCGGTGGAGCACGGCTTCGGTGCCGACGAGGACGGTGGCGTCGGGAACAGCCTCCTCGGGGGCGTGCGCGCCCGCCGGCCGGCCGGCCACCTCCCCGACCGCCACCCCGAGCAGCGCCTCGAGCTCCTCACGCACCCGCCCGACCCCCACGCGCAGGACCTTCATCCGCGCCGACCCGCACTCCTGACAGACCACGGGACGCTCGGCCCCGCACCCCCTGCACCGCAGCGCGTCGCCGGTCGATTCCACCGCGCGCCCGCACACGACGCAGCGCGCGAGCGCGCCGCACGCCGCGCAGGCGAGGAGTCTCGCCCGCCCGGTGCGGTTGAGCACGCAGACGAGACGGCCTCCGGTGTCGCGGACATCCCGGGCGAGGCGCACCAGCTCCTCGGAGAAGAGCCCGGTACGGGGGTCTGCGCCCCGGCGGTCGACGACCGTGACCGCGGGCCATCCCGACCGCTCGGCGGAGCGTTCGGAGGTCTCGACCGGGCCGTAACGAAGTCGCTGCACCGCGGTGGGGCACGGCGACACGAGCACGCACGGCGCCCCGGCACGCGTGGCGCGCTCGGCCACGACGTCTGCCGCGTCGTACCGGTCGTGGTAGTCGTGCGCGTCCAGCACGACCGCCGCGCCGAGCGCCGGCACGGGTGCCCACGCCGTCGCCCGCGACCCCACCACGACCGGCCATCCGGCCGCCGCCTCCGACCAGCTCGCCGCGACGTCGAGACCCCGTGCCCGGAGCCTCGCGCCCAGCCGGTCCGCCCAACCCGTGCTCGGTGCGAGAACGAGCACCGTCCGTCCAGGGTGCTCCGACGCGGCGATCACCTGAAGGACGACGGAGAGGAGGTCCTGCGCCGGCGGCAGGCGTCGGAGCGTCACGCCCGGTGCGAGTGGCGCTACGTCCGCGCGGTGCGCCGGCTCTCCCCGAGCACCGAGGGGTGGCGGGGCCGGCAGTGCCCATACGTTGCGGTCGGGCGACGCGGTGCGCAACAGGGTCGCCACCGGCACCGCCCAGCGCCACGCGCCCCACTCGGCGAGCCCCAGCACGGCGGGCGGCGGGCCCCATCCCGACACCCCGGTCACGTCGCGCACCTCGACACCCTCCGGTGGCGTGACCCCCACCTCGACCACCCACGCGCCGACACGACGTCCGTGGAACGGCACGCGTACCCGCGTGCCCGGACGGATGTCGCCCTGCCACCGTTCGGGGACGGAGTAGTCGAACCGGCGCCGGCTCACCGCCGGGACGTCGGGTACGACGCGGACGATCAGAGGTCCAGCGCGCGGCGAAGGTCGTCCACCCTCGGCGTCTGCTCCCAGGTGAACTCCTTGTCGTTGCGGCCGAAGTGGCCGTAGGCAGCGGTGCGGCGGTAGATCGGGCGCCGGAGGTCCAGGTCACGGATGATGGCCGCGGGCCGCAGGTCGAACAGCTCGAGCAACGCGGCCACGATGCGTTCGGGGTCGACCGACTCGGTGCCGAAGGTCTCGAGCGAGAGCGACACGGGACGGGCGACGCCGATCGCGTACGCCACCTGCAGCTCGCATCGGCGCGCCGCGCCGGCAGCGACCACGTGCTTGGCGATCCACCGGGCGGCGTAGGCGGCGGAACGATCGACCTTGGACGGGTCCTTCCCGGAGAACGCGCCGCCGCCGTGGCGCGCCATGCCGCCGTAGGTGTCGACGATGATCTTGCGTCCCGTCAGCCCGGTGTCCGCATGCGGACCACCGAGCTCGAAGAGACCCGTCGGATTGGCGAGGAGCTTCATGTTCTCGGCGTCGATGTCCTTGGGCAGCAGCGGGTGCACCACGTGCTCGTCGAGGTCCGGGATGAGCAGCGTGTCGACGTCGATGCCGGGCTGGTGCTGGGTCGAGATGAGCACCGTCTCGATCTCCACGGGCCGCCCCCCGTCGTAGACGACGCTCACCTGGGTCTTGCCGTCGGGCCGCAGGTACGGCAACACCCCGACGCGCCGGACCTGGGAGAGGCGCTGCGAGAGCCGGTGGGCGAGCCAGATCGGCATCGGCATGAGGTCCGGCGTCTCGTCGCACGCGTAGCCGAACATCATGCCCTGGTCCCCCGCACCTTGGGCGTTCAGCTGGTCCTCGCCACCCGAGCCGCTGCGCAGCTCGAAGGCAGCGTCGATGCCGCGCGCGATGTCAGGTGACTGGCCGTCGAGCGCGACCATCACGCCGCAGGTGTGGCCGTTGAAGCCGTAGGCGTCGTTGTCGTAGCCGATGTCGGTGATCACCTGACGCACGAGCGTCGGGATGTCGACGTAGGTCTCGGTCGTCACCTCGCCCGCGACCACGACCAGCCCCGTCGTGAGCAGCGCCTCACACGCGACCCGGCTCATCGGGTCCTTCTCGAGCAGCGCGTCGAGCACCGCGTCCGAGATCTGGTCCGCGATCTTGTCGGGGTGACCCTCGGTGACCGACTCGGACGTGAAGGTGGTTCTCATCGGCTCTCTCCAGTATGTCCAGTCTCATGCTCTGCGGTGGGTCTTTCGTCCGCAGGGCCTCCCGCGCTTCCGTGCAGCCGCGCGACCACCACGTCCAAGACGGCGTCGGCAACCTGTCGCTTGCTTCCGAGCGGCACCCTCGTCGTGCGACCTTCGGAACAGAGGATGGTGACCTCGTTGGTGTCGTGATCGAACCCTGCACCCGGTGCCGACACGTCGTTGACCACGAGGAGGTCCACCCCCTTTCGCTCCAACTTCCGTCGTGCGCGGCCGACGACGTCCTGCGTCTCGGCCGCGAAGCCGACCAGCACCTGCCCGGGTCGCCGTCGGGCGACGAGCCCCGCCAGGATGTCCGGCGTCGGCTCGAGGACCAGCTCCGGGACCCCGTGCACCTTGTGGGCGGCAGCCACCTTCGGCCGGAAGTCGGCGACCGCGGCCGCCATCACCACGACGTCGGCACCACGCGCGGCCGCGTCGATGGCGGCCTCCATCTCCGCGGCCGACTCCACGCGCACCGTGTCGACGCTCGCCGGCGCCGGGAGTGCCGACGCGGTCACGAGCGTCACCCGTGCACCGCGCTCCCTCGCCGCCTCGGCGATCGCGTGGCCCTGTTTTCCGGACGAACGGTTGGTGATCACCCGCACCGGATCGATCGCCTCGCGCGTGCCGCCCGCGCTCACGACGACGTGCCGACCCGCGAGGTCGCCGCGCCGTAGCGCCGGGACGCCGGGCGCGACTGCCCCGGAGAACCCGGTCGGAGAAGCGTCCGGGCCCAGCGCGGCGAGCACCGCGCGCACGATCGTCTCCGGCTCGGCCATGCGCCCGGTGCCCTCGTCCCCGCCTGCGAGCCTTCCGGATTCCGGCGGGACCACCTGCACGCCGCGACGCCGAAGCGTCGCCAGGTTCTCGGTCACGGCCGGGTGTTCCCACATCTCGGTGTGCATCGCGGGACAGACGACGACCGGGGCGCCGGTCGCGAGCAGGGTCGCGGTGAGGAGGTCGTCGGCCATGCCGGCGGCGTAGCGCGCGAGGAGGTCGGCCGTCGCGGGCGCGACGACCACGAGGTCGGCCGCCTGGCCGAGCCGGGTGTGCGCGATCCCGCCCTCGAAGGGTTCCCACAGCCCCTCGGGGACGGGGTCGGACGCCAGGGCGGAGAAGGTGGCCGCCCCGACGAACCGGCGTGCGGCGTCGGTCAGCACGGGCGTCACCCGGTGCCCCTCGTCTACGAGGAGCCTGCACACCTCCACCGCCTTGTAGGCGGCGATCCCGCCGGAGACGCCGAGGACGATCCGCACCGGTGGGGCGACGGAATCGAGGGGGCCTTCGAGGAAGGGAACGGCCCGGGGATCAGCCGGCCGACGGTCCCTCGTCGATGACCGCGGGATCCTCACCGAACGCGCCACCCGCCATGGCTGCTTCCATCGCCTCGGTGAGTGCCCGCTGCTCGCCGTCGTCCTCCTCCTCGTCGAGGGCCCGCTCGTAGACGATCTTGTCCGCGGCGATCTCTTCGAAGGCGATCGAGAGGGGCTTGCCCGAGACGGAGGTGACCTGCGGCGGGACGATCCGGCCGAGGCCCTCGCCGAGGCTGTTGTAGTAGGCGTTGATCTGCCGGGCCCGGAGCGCGCCGAGTGCGACCAGGGTGAACTTGGAGTCCACCTTGTCGAGCAGCTGCTCGACGGGCGGGTCCATGAGGGTGTTACGAGCCATCGACGTCCTTTCCGCGGGTCCCGGACACTATACCGGCCAGGTCCTGCACGGCCTGGTCCAGCTCGGCGTTCACGACGACGTGCTGCGCCAGCTCACGGCCACGTGCCACCTCCTCGGCGCCCTTCGAGAGGCGGCGGCGCACGTGCTCCTCGGGGTCCCCACGGGCGACCAGCCGTGCCCGCTGGACTTCCGTCGAGGGAGGCAGGAGCAGCACGATCACCGCATCCGGGCACTTGGCGAGGACTTGCTCCGCTCCTTGGAGGTCGATCTCGAGGAGCACGTCGCTCCCGCGCGGGGGGTGCGGCACCGGCGTCCCGTAGAGGTTGCCGAGGTACTCGGCCCATTCGAAGAACCCGCCGTCTTCGACTCGGCGACGGAACTCCTCCGGCGTCACCCAGACGTAGGCGTCTTCGGCCTCACCCGGCCTCCGTGGTCGCGTCGTCCATGACCGGCTCAACCAAAGATCCGGCACCCGTTCGGTCAGCGCCGCGGCGACGGTGCCCTTGCCCGCGCCGCCGGGGCCGACGAGGACGAAGAGGGTCAGCGCGAGGCGGTCTGCTCGAGGAGATCGGCCCGCTGCTTGGCGCCCAGACCCTGCAGCCGGCGGCTCTCGGCGATGCCGACGGCAGCCATGAGCCGGCGCGCCTTTACCTTGCCGAGACCCGGGAGGGACTCGAGCACGGAGACCACCTTCATCTTCCCGACGGTCTCGTCGGACTCCGCCTGGCTCAGGAGCTGAGCGAGGGTGAGAGAGCCCATCTTCAGCCTCTCCTTCACCTCGGCCCGCTCCCGTCGCACCTTGGCGGCCTTCTCGAGCGCGGCTTGACGCTGCTCGGCGGTGAGTGCGGGAGGTTGCGGCATGCGTCCGACTGTAGCCTCCCCGATCAGGGCAAGGCGGCAGCCAGGTCGTCTCGCAGGCGCGACGCCGCGGCACGCAGTCCGTCGGGTCCAAAGGACAGCAACGTCCGTGAGGCCGCGGGGAGCACGGTCCCGGGCACGCAGAGGGCGAACCGACGCGCGACGTCGGCCACGGTCCCCCCCTGCGCGCCGAGGCCGGGAGCGAGCACCACCCCGGCGAGCTCCGCGAGGTGCTCGGGCACGATGCCCCCCGTGGCGCCGACGACCGCGCCGACCGAGCCGAGACCCCCCGCCGGTCCGACCTCCTCGGCGTTCCAGCGGCTGACCGTCCGCACCATCTCCTCCTCGACCGTTCCGCCGTCGCCGACGACGGCTTCCTGGAGCGCGCGGCCCTCTGGGTTCGAGCTGGTGACGACCACGATGAGGCCCCGCCCGGTCGCTCGCGCCGCGACGACCATCGGCAGGAGCGCGCCGGCACCGACGTAGGGCGTCGCGGTGACCGCATCCGCCGCGAGGGGCCCGCGGAACCATGCGTCGGCGTACGCCTCGGTCGTGCTCCCGACGTCACCACGCTTCGCGTCCGCGATGACGAGCATGTCCGCCTCGGTCGCCGTGGCCACCAGCTGCTCGAAGGCCGCGAGCCCCGACGCCCCGTGGCGTTCGAAGAAGGCCACCTGTGGCTTCACCACCGGGACCACACCCTGGAGCGCGCCGACGCACACCTCGCCGAACGCACGGAGTCCGTCCGCGTCGTCAGAAAGGCCGAAGGCCTCGAGCAGGGCCGGCGACGGGTCGATGCCGGCACAAAGCGGACCGAGCATGCCGACCGCCAGACGGACGCGCTCACCGAACGTGACCCCCTCGACGGGCGCAGCGCGCGCAGCGCGCGTGGCGGGCGTGGTGGGCCTCGCGCCCCCGGCGGCATGGCGGTCGGACGGACGCTCCGACCGCTGATCAGCGGAGCGCGGCACCGCTCAGCTCCTCGACGGTCGTCCCGCGTCGGGCGCACCACCGCGCGAGCTCCTCGGCCACGCGCCACGGGGCGCGGGGCTCCGCGAACGTGGCGGTGCCGACCTGCACCGCGTTCGCGCCCGCCACGAGCAGCTCCGCGGCGTCCCTGCCCGATCCCACGCCTCCGACGCCCACGATGGGCACGTCGGCGAAGGCACGTCGGCAGTCGTGGACGGCGCGCACGGCCACCGGATGGAGCGCAGGCCCCGACAGCCCGCCGGCGAACGGGTCGTGACCGTCGTCGACGTCGACCCACATCCCGGGCATCGTGTTCACGAGCGTGAGACCGGTCGCCCCCGCCTCGAGCGCCGCGGCCGCGATCGCACAGATCTCGGGGACTGCGGGGCTGAGCTTCGCCCACACCGGGAGGCCCGTGCCGCTGAGCGCGACGGCCACGGCACCGACCGCCTCACCCGTCGCCCCCGGGGAGTGGGCGAACATGTGGCCCGACAGGTTGGGACAGCTCACGTTGACCTCGACGGCGGCGATGCCACCGGCTTCGCCCGCCGCCCCGGCACCGCCTCCGGCCACGAGCGCCTCGGCCGCGGCGCCGAACTCCGCCGCGGTCCTTCCCCAGACGCTCGCGACCACGGTCGCGCCGTGAGAGAGCAGCGCCGGCAGGTCCCGCTTCCGCCACGCCTCGACGCCCGGGCCCTGCAGCCCGACGCGGTTCAGCATCGAGCCGCCCGCCGCGCCGCGCACCCGGGCCCCGTCGTTCCCCGGCCATGGGTGCGCCGCCAACGACTTCACCACGACCGCGCCCAGTTCGTCGAGCGGGCCGTAGGCGGCGAGCTCCGCTCCGTGGCCGGACGTCCCCGACGCGGTCATCACCGCGGAACGGAGCCGCAGCTCACCGACGTGCGTCGCGAGCAGGCTCCGCTCAGCGGCTGTGGCCGTCCGCCGCATCGTGGAGCTCCTGGAGGCTTCGGACCGCCAGCGGGTGCTGCGCGCGGTCCGCCATGCCCGCGACCGCGGCCTGCGCCGCCGAGAGCGTCGTGATGCACGGCACGTGGTGCGCGAGCGCCGCCGCACGGATGTGGATGCCGTCGTCACGCGATCCCCGACCCCGCGGCGTGTTCATGACCATCTGCACCTTCCCGGTCGCGATCAGCTGCACGGCGTCGGCGGCCATCCCCTCCTCGCCCACCTTGGCGACCAGGGTGTCGACGGCGACGCCCCGGTCGCGGAGGTACCCGGCCGTCCCCAGCGTCGCGGCGATCGAGAACCCGAGGTCGTTGAGGCCGCGGGCGACGGCGAGTCCCGCCGGCTTGTCCCGGTCCGCGAGCGAGAGGAACACGGTCCCCGATGCCGGGAGCTTGGTCCCCGCGGCGTCCTGGCTCTTGGCGAACGCGAGGCCGAACGTCTCGTCGACCCCCATCACCTCGCCGGTCGAGCGCATCTCGGGCCCGAGGAGCGTGTCGACCCCGGGGAAGCGGTCGAAGGGCAGCACCGCCTCCTTCACGCTGACGTGCCCGGGGCTCGGCAACATGCCCGACGCGCGCAGCAGCCCCTCCGTGCGCAGCTCCTCGAGCGTCTCGCCGACCATCACCCGGGCGGCGACCATCGCGACGGGGACGCCGGTCGCCTTGGCCACGAACGGCACGGTCCGGCTCGCACGGGGGTTCGCCTCGAGAACGTTGACGACCCCGTCCTTCACCGCGTACTGGACGTTCAGCAGCCCTTCCACGCCGAGGGCGTGCGCGAGCGCACGCGTGTGACCGTCGAGGGTGGCGAGCACGCGGTCGGACAGCGTCTGCGGCGGCAACGCGCAGGCCGAATCACCCGAATGGACACCGGCCTGCTCCACGTGCTCCATCACGCCGCAGATGAGGACCTCGCCCGTCCTGTCGCGGATCGCGTCGACGTCGATCTCGACGGCGTCCTCCAAGAAGCGGTCCACGAGCACCGGTCGCTCCGCGGTGACGCCGCCCTCGCGCTCGAGCCTCAGGCCGGCCATCACCCGGCGCAGCTCGGCGTCGTCGAAGACGATCTCCATCGCGCGCCCGCCGAGCACGTAGCTCGGGCGCACGAGCACCGGGTACCCGACGCGGCGCGCGACCGCGAGCGCTTCGTCGACGGTGATCGCCGTCCCCCCGGGGGGCTGGGGGATCCCGAGCTCCTCGCAGAGCGCGTTCCAGTGACGGCGGTCCTCGGCTCGGTCGATCGACGCGGGGCTGGTCCCGAGCACGAGCTCCGGCGGCAGGGCGTGGGCCAGCTTGAGAGGCGTCTGGCCGCCCAGCGAGACCACGACCCCGGCGACCCGGCCGCCGGCCCTGGCCTCGGCGTCCACCACGTTCGCGACGTCCTCTGCGGTGAGCGGCTCGAAGTAGAGGCGGTCGGAGACGTCGTAGTCGGTCGACACCGTCTCGGGGTTGCAGTTGACCATGATCGTCTCGTAGCCGGCGGCGCGGAGCGCCACCGACGCGTGCACGCAGCAATAGTCGAACTCGATCCCCTGGCCGATGCGGTTGGGGCCCGAACCGAGGATGACGACCCGGTCCCGGTCCGAGGGTCGGATCTCGTCCTCGTCCTCGTAGGTGGCGTAGTGGTACGGCGTGAACGCCTCGAACTCTGCGCCGCAGGTGTCGACCGTCTTGAAGGTGGCCACGACCCCCGCGCCGACGCGCGCCCGGCGTACCTCGGCCTCGGTGGAGGAGAGGAGGTAGGCGAGCTGTGCGTCCGAGAAGCCGAGCCGCTTCATCCGGCGCCACACCCCCCGGTCGACCGTCGTCAGGGCGTCGATGCCCGGGCCAGCTACGGGGCCTTCCTCGCCGTCGGCGCCGCCACCGGCTGAGATCGCCCTGGCCAGCTCGCGCCGGGCGTCCGCGAGCCGCGAGATCTGACGAAGGAACCACGGGTCGATCCCGCTCAGCGCGGCCAACGTCTCGACACCGATGCCCCGCCGGAGGGCGGATTCCACCTCGAAGATCCTCTCCGGCGTCGGGACCGCGATCCGCTCGAGCAGCACCTCGTCGCCGAGCGCGTCCACCGAAGCCTCCTGCGGATCGGCGTTCAGCCCTGCCCTGCCCTGTTCGAGCGAGCGAACCGCCTTCTGGAGCGACTCGCAGAAGGTGCGCCCGATCGCCATGACCTCGCCGACCGACTGCATGCGGGTGCCGAGCCGTTCTTCGGTGCCCGGCAGCTTCTCGAACGCCCACCGCGGGATCTTGGTGACGACGTAGTCGATCGTCGGCTCGAAGCTCGCCGGCGTCGCCCTCGTGATGTCGTTGCGGACTTCGTCGAGCGTGTAGCCGACGGCGAGGCGCGCGGCGATCTTGGCGATCGGGAAGCCCGTCGCCTTCGACGCCAGCGCGGACGACCGGGAGACCCTCGGGTTCATCTCGATGATGAGCCGCTTGCCGGTCGCGGGATCGACCGCGAACTGCACGTTCGAGCCACCCGTCTCCACACCCACCCGCCGGAGGCACGCAAACGAGTCGTCACGCATCGCCTGGTACTCGACGTCGGTCAGCGTCTGGGCCGGCGCGACGGTGATCGAGTCGCCGGTGTGGACGCCCATCGGGTCGAGGTTCTCGATGGAGCAGACGATGACGCAGTTGTCCGCGCGGTCGCGCATCACCTCGAGCTCGTACTCCTTCCACCCCGCGACCGAGCGTTCGACGAGGATCTCACCGACGGGGCTCGCGTCCAGTCCGTCTGCCGCGAGGCGCACCAGCGCTTCTGCGCCCGCGGCGATCCCGGTGCCCTTCCCACCGAGAATGAAGCTCGGGCGGACCATGACGGGGTAGCCGACCTCGTCGGCGATGGCGAGCGCCTCGTCCAGTGAGTGTGCGAAGCCGCTCGCCGGGACGGAGAGCCCGATCTCGGTCATCGCCCGGCGGAACAGGTCCCGGTCCTCGGCGGTGCGGATCGCCTCCGGCCGGGCGCCGATCACCTCGACGTCCTCGAGGGCGCCCCGATCGAGCAGCGCCATCGTGAGGTTGAGCGCGGTCTGGCCCCCGAGCGTCGGCAGCAACGCGTCGGGACGCTCCCTTGCGATGATCGCCTCGAGCACCTCGGGGTCGAGGGGCTCCACGTAGGTCCGGTCGGCGAGCTCGGGGTCGGTCATGATCGTGGCGGGGTTCGAGTTGGCGAGCACCACCTTGTACCCCTCGTCGCGCAGCACCCGGCAGGCCTGGGTCCCCGAGTAGTCGAACTCGCAGGCCTGTCCGATCACGATCGGCCCTGAACCGATCACGAGGACCGAGGAGATGTCGTCGCGCCGCGGCACGTGCCCGAAGACCTCGATCCGGACTAGCCGAGCATCTCGGCGAACGTCGAGAAGAGGTACCTGGCGTCGTGGGGGCCGGGTCCCGCCTCGGGGTGGTACTGGACGGAGAAGGCGTTCGCCTGCACGACCCGCACGCCCTCGACGACGCCGTCGTTCAGGCTCACGTGCGTCACCTCGGCGTCGGGGACCGCGCCGACCGCGTAGTTGTGGTTCTGGCTGGTGATCTCCACGGCGCCGTCGGTCAACCGCTGGACGGGGTGGTTCGTCCCGTGGTGGCCGAACGGCAGCTTGTACGTCGAGCCGCCGAGCGCCGCGCACAGGAGCTGGTGGCCGAGGCAGATCCCGAAGACCGGCACCTTGCCGAGGAGGTCCGCGACGGCCGCGACGGGGCCGACGAGCGCTGCGGGGTCGCCCGGCCCGTTGGAGAGGAAGACGCCGTCGGGTTCCATGGCCAGGACGTCGGAGGCCGGCGTCGAGGCCGGGACGACCGTCAGGGTCGCGAGACGTCCGAGGTGCCGGAGCATCGTCTGCTTCACCCCGAAGTCGTACGCGACCACCCGGCGGGGGCCGTTCCCGCGCACGTAGACCGCCGGGGTCGTGACGTCGGAGACGAGGTCGCGGCCGTCGGTCGGGAGCGCCTGCGCCGCCGCCTCCCGGAGCGCCCCCTCGCCAGCCGTCCCGAACGCGCACGGCATCGCACCCTTGTCCCGCAGGTGCCGGGTGAGCCTGCGCGTGTCGATTCCGGTGACCGCGGGGACCCCTCGATGCGCGAGCCATCCGTCGAGGCCTTCCGACGCGCGCCAGTTCGAGGGGTCCGGGGTGAGGTCGCGCACCACGACGCCGCGGCAGTGCGGCGTGGCCGACTCGTCGTCCTCGGCGTTCACGCCGTAGTTCCCGATGTGCGGGTAGGTGAAGGCGATCACCTGGCCGGCGTAGGACGGGTCCGTGAGCACCTCCTGGTAGCCGCTGAGCGCGGTGTTGAACACGAGCTCGCCCGTCGCGATCGCGACCTCGGCACCCGCGGCCTCACCCTCGAACACCTCGCCGTCGGCGAGCACGAGCAGCGCGGGCGCGCGCGCAGAGCCGCGCGCGCTCATCGGCGCGCCTCCGCGTCGACGACGACCGTCTCTCCGGCGACGATCGTGTGGCGGTTCCTGCCGGTGAACGTCCACCCGGCGTAGGGGGTGTTGCGGCTCCGGCTCGCGAGGTGCGCCGTCTCGACCGTCCAGGTCGCCGTGGGGTCGACCACGCACAGGTTCGCGGCGGCGCCCTCGACCACCGGGCCGCCGTGGCGCGGCGCGAGCCCGGCGATGGCGGCCGGGCGCCAGCTCATGCACGCCAGCGCCAGCTCGAGCCCGAGGACCGAGAGCGCGACCGACAGCGCCGTCTCCAGCCCGAGCATGCCCGGAGGCGCCTCGTCGAAGGGGAGGTCCTTCGCCTCCGGCGGGTGCGGGGCATGATCGGTCGCGATCGCGTCGATCGTGCCGTCCAAGAGACCCGCGCGCAACGCCGCCACGTCCTCCTCCCCGCGCAGCGGCGGGTTCACCTTGAACGTGGGGTCGTAGCCGGAGCACGCCGCGTCGGTGAGCACGAGGTGGTGGGGAGCGACCTCCGCCGTGACGCGGAGCCCCTCTCGCCTCGCCTGCCGGACCAGCTCGACCGAGCCGGCGGTCGACAGGTGCAGGAAGTGGAGCCTGCCCGAGGTGAGGCGCGCGAGCGCGACGTCGCGGGCGACCATCGCCTCCTCCGCCGCAGCGGGGACCCCCGGCAACCCGAGCCTGCTCGACCACGCGCCCTCGTGCATCGCGCCGCCCGCCGCCAGCGCGGCGTCCTCGCAGTGCTGGGCGAGGGTCACGCCGAGGTCACGCGCGTAGTCGAGCGCGCGCCGCATCAACGCCCCGTCCTGGACGCCCGCGCCGTCGTCGGTGAAGAGGCGCACCCCGAGCGCGGCCAGCTCGCCCATCGGGGCGAGCCGCTCTCCCGCCCGTCCGACGGTGATCGCCCCTGCGACCGCCACCTCGACGGGGGCGTGCTTGCCGAGCGCGAGAACCTCCTGCGCGACCGCCGCGCAGTCGACCGGCGGCTCGGTGTTGGGCATGGCCACCAGGGCCGTGTACCCACCGAGCGCGGCCGCGCGGCCGCCGGTCTCCACCGTCTCCGCCTCCTCCCTCCCCGGCTCGCGGAGGTGGGC
>JASHYA010000144.1 GCA_030043315.1 Acidimicrobiales bacterium | reverse complement strand
GGTTCACACGGGCTTGCGCGCCCTGCTGGGGGCCACCCGAGGTGGCTCGTCGGGCGCCTTCGGGTACTCGGGGGGCCACGGGGCGTCCGGGAGACCGGCGGCCCGGTCGGCGGCGGCGAGCTCGAGCAAGGGATCGAGCGACTGGGGCTCGGCGGCCATGTTCGCCCAGGGGTCGCCACGCGCTGCGAGCCGAGCGGGGACCGTGCGGAGGGTCAGCGTGTCGGGATCGATCTCGTCGAGCTCGTCCCAGCCGAACGGCGTCGAGACCTGGCCGGTGATGCGTGGCCTGACGAACCACGCCCCGAAGACGGTTTTGTGCGGGGCGTTCTGGTTGAAGTCGACGAACACGCGTTGGCCGCGCTCCTCCTTCCACCAGTTCGCGGTGACGAGGTCGGGATGGCGCCGCTCGAGCTCCCGGGCGAGCGCGACCGCAGCGGCCCTGACCGCAGTCGAGTCCCAACGTGGCTGGAGCCGCACGTACACGTGGATGCCGCGGTTGCCCGTGGTCTTGGGGAGACCCTCGATCCCGAGCTCCTCGAGGAGCGCCCGCGTGTGCCGGGCGACACGTCGCGCGTCGTCGAACCCGGTGCCCGGCTGCGGGTCGAGGTCGATCCTGAGCTCGTCCGCGTGGGCCCCGTCGCTCACGCGGTACGGCCACAGGTGGAGCCCGAGGCAGCCGAGGTTCACGGCCCAGAGCACGTGCGCGATGTCTGCGATGACGAGCGCGTTCGAGCGCGTGCCGTTCGGCGTCGACACGATCGTCGTCTGCAGCCACTCGGGCGCGCCGGGAGGGACACGCTTCTGGAAGAACGACTTGCCGCCGGCGCCGTCGGGAAACCGCTCCAGCAGCGCGGGGCGTCCGCCCGCGGTGTTCAACAGCGCGTCGGCGACGGCGAGGTAGTAGTCGACGAGATCGGACTTCGTCGCTCCGAGCGCCGGGAAGTAGATGCGGTCCGGGCTCGAGATGTGGACCTCGTGACCGGCAGCGTCGACCGACGTGGCGCCCACGTCCGCGGATTGTAGGACCGGCGCTTCCCGGCCGAAGGATAGATTTCGTTGCATGGTGCAACAGCGGCCCACGTTCTGCAACGTGAGCGACGTATGGCCCGACGGTCCGGGGCGGTTCATGGGCGAGATCGACCCTGAGTGGACGATCGACGGAAAGCCGAACGGCGGGTACCTGCTCGCGATGTTGGGTAGAGCGTCTACCTGGGAGGCGAGGCACGACCACGTGGTCGCAGCCACCGCGCACTACCTGCGCCCGCCTTCCCCGGGTCCCGTCGTCGTCGAGGTCGACGTGCTCCGCACCGGGAGGTCGTCCTCGCAGTCGCGGGCTCGGATGATGCAGGACGGCGCGGGCTGCGTCGAGGCGCTCATCACGAGCTCGCACCTCGAGGCGGTCGAACCGACGTGGTCCCGGTGGCTTCCCGAGGATGCGCCGCTTCCGATGGAGCGGTGCGATCGGCTCACCCCGACGCTGCCGGACGGGAGGGACGTCGCGATCCTCCGTCAAGTCGATCTCCGCCTCGAGCCGGATACGGCCGGCTTCGTTCGGGGACAACCCCAGGGACGCGGTGAGCTCCGCGGGTGGCTCGCCCTTCCCGCCGGCGAGGAGTTCGATACGACGTCTCTTCTCTACGCGGTCGACGCATTCCCGTCAGCGACGTTCGACGTCGAGTACAGCGGCTGGGTTCCCACCATCGCGCTCACCGCGTACGTCCGGGCGTTGCCCACGCCAGGCCCGGTCCGGATCGTCCAGCGGGCGCAGCTCGTGGACGCCGGGCGGGTGGACGAGGCCTGCTTCGTGTGGGACCGATCTGGACGTCTCGTCGCGCAGGCCACCCAGCTTGCGGGGATCCGCCCTCCGGTGAGGGAGGGACGGGCATGACCGACGACGTCGTCGTCGGGGACGACGGTCTGGCTCGCTGCGGGTGGGGGGCGTCGACGCCCGAGTACCGGAGGTATCACGACGACGAGTGGGGGCGACCCGTGGGAGACGACGACCGCGTCTTCGAGAAGTTGTGCTTGGAGGGCTTCCAGGCGGGCCTCTCGTGGCTCACGATCCTGCGCAAGCGCGACGCGTTCCGCCAGGCGTTCGCGTCGTTCGACCCCCGGGTCGTCGCCACCTTCGGCGACGCAGAGGTGGAGCGTCTGGTTCGTGACCCCGGGATCGTCCGCCACCGCGCCAAGATCCTCGCGGCCATCACGAACGCCAAGGCGACGGTCGCGCTGCGTGACCGCGGGATCTCCCTGGCCGCGCTGGTGTGGCGGCACCGGCCTGCGGTCGAGGATGCCCGGAGGCGGATGAGCGACGTTCCGTCGTCGACCCCGGAGTCCGAGGCGCTCTCCAAGGCGCTCCGCAGGGAGGGGTTCGCGTTCGTCGGGCCGACCACCGTGTACGCCGCGATGCAGTCACTTGGCGTGGTGAACGATCACATCGCTACCTGCCACTGGCACACGGTGACCCAGGCGGAGAGGAAGGCATTCCGGGCTCCCACCTTGCCGACCAGCCGGTGAGTGAACGCGGCCGACTGCGGCCGGGCTCCGACGTCGACCGGTCGGCCCGCCCGGTGGTTCGCGCCACCGCGTGCGCAACGTCGAATCCCCTGCCCACAGGCCGTCGTTCCAGTGAACGCAGGCCGTGGATGAAGACGCGTCCCGGTCCTGAGCAGGCCCGTGGACGTGTACGACGGCTTCGAAGCCTCGCTCGCCGGTCGGCGGTCCGTACGAGGGCTGTAACGTCGTGGGACGCGGACCGTGGCGTGGCAGCCGGTGAGCGAGGAGGACCGCGGGCATGACCAAGCAGGCAAATCCGCCGCCCCATGGCGACAAGCCGGCCCCGACCGCGCCGCCTCCTCCCCCCGCGTGGCGCCACTGGCTCTGGTTGATCGCCCTCGTCTTGTTCATCGGCCTGTTCTTCGTGCTTCCCTCCACCCGGATGACACCGACGGTCACACTGACGTACAGCCACTTCGTGAAGGAGGTGGCGGCGAAGGAAGTGAAGACGGTCACGATCACGACCAGCGGCTCCGCCTCTGGCGTCTTGACCAACGGCAAGCA
>JASHYA010000143.1 GCA_030043315.1 Acidimicrobiales bacterium | reverse complement strand
GGCTCGGTGCTGCGACGAGCGGCTCCACGGTTGGCTTCCAGTCGTCTGTATGAAGTCGTTGATGCCCACGTCCGTCGGTTCGTGCTCAACATCGACTGCCTGGCGACCGATCCGATGGGTTGCGCGGTTGCGGCGGCCACCGTCCAGATGATCCGAGCGCTCGTCGCATCTGCCGGTCGTGACGACCGAGACGGTCGGGAGGCCGTCGCGGATGCCATTTGGCCCCTGGTACTGGCCTACATCGACGCCCACCTGACTGAGCCCGATCTTTCCCCGGCCAGGATCGCTCGAGCCAACAACATCTCTCTGCGGTACCTCTACAAGCTGAGCGCAGCCCACGACGTCAGGATCGCCGAATGGATAATCGAGCGGCGACTCGAATGTGCCCGCACGGAGCTGGAGGGATCGAGCAGTCGCTCTCTAGCCGCCATAGGGCGCCGGTGGGGCTTCGCCGACCCGGCGCATTTCAGCAAACGGTTCCGACGAGCCTTTGGCCTTTCGCCCAGACAGTGCCGCCTGGCCGCAGGCGACCTACCGACTCACTGTGCCGATCAGTAAACGCCGGCATCGGCTCGACACTGCCCGGACGGGCGGGGACGGCCAAGAGGTTGTACACGCACGGCCACGGCTGGGCGGTCAGAGTGTTAGCGACGCAGGAGGTGACGTTTCAGGTGAGCGGTTCTCGGCCATCTGAAGATCGTCCGGGTCTCCACGAGCGGCCGGAGCCGGGTGCCTGGGCGATCGACCCGGTCCACTCCTTCGTGACGTTCCGGGTGTGGCATCAGGCAGTCTCGTTTGCCCGGGGTATGACGGCAGGACCGACAGGCGTCATCACGATCACCCCCGACCTGCTCAACAGCTCGGTCCACGCCAGCATCGACGCCTCGTCACTCACCACGCTGCATCCGGTCCGCGACGCCAAGATCCGCGGCGACGACGTCTTAGATACCGCCCGATTTCCGAGCATCGAGTTCGTCTCCACCGGGCTGTGGTCGACGGGCGAGCACTACTACGAGATGAGCGGCCGGCTCAGCCTGCACGGCATCACCAAAGACATCTCCCTCGACCTGGCGTTCAACGGGGTGGTGGAAGACAACTGGGGCAAACGACGGCTCGGCGTGACCGCCAAGGCGCAGCTCGAACGCGACGACTTCGGCGTCGGCGCATGGGGCCACGTCCCCCTCGTCGTGGGCGGGTTCATGGTCCCCGACCAAGTCGACGTCACCCTCGACATCGAAGCCACCAAAGACGACGACCCGAGCGAGCCGTGAGCGCGCCGCCACATCGCCGCCGCGTCGAGGTGCGCCGAGCCGCCGGCCGCTTCGCCACCCAGCTGACCTGGCTGGATTCGCACCACTCGTTCTCCTTCGGTCCCCACTGGGATCCGAACAACACCCACTTCGGGCTACTCGTGGTCAGCAACGACGACATCGTGCAGCCCGCGACCGGATTCGATAACCACCCACACCGCGACATGGAGATCGTCACCTGGGTGCTGCAGGGCAGCCTCGTCCACCAAGACTCGGAGGGCCACAGCGGCGTCATCTACCCGGGATTGGCCCAGCGGATGAGCGCCGGAACCGGCATCTTGCACTCGGAGAAGAACGACGCCTGGAAACTGACCGGTGGCCAGATCCATTCCGACCCGGTCCGGTTCATCCAGATGTGGGTGGCTCCTGACGAGAATGGCATCGAACCGGGTTACGAGCAGATGGAGATCGATGACGACCTCCTCCGAGGAGGGCTGGTCACTGTGGCGTCAGGGATGGCTGGTCACCTAGACGAGGCCGCCATCCGCATCAAGCAACGCAACGCCGCCCTGTACGCGGCCCGCATGCCCGAGACGTCGACGGTGGTGCTTCCGGAGGCCCCCTACGTCCATCTCTTTGTGGCTCGCGGCGAGGTCGAGTTAGAAGGCACGGGAGGCCTGGGTGAGGGTGACGCTGTGCGCATCACCGCGGCGGAGGGGGAGATGGTCACCGCCCGCGGTGAAGCCGAGGTCTTGGTGTGGGAGATGCACTCGAGCGTCGGCGGCGAGGACCCCGCGGCGTGAGCGGGCGCGATGAGCGGCCCGACCCTCGGGGCGACGGTCCGGCGAATCTTGTGGTCCGCAACGGGCGCATCTTCACCGGCGATCCGTCGTTCAGTGAGGCCAGCGCGGTGGCGATCAGAGACGGCCGCGTCGTCGCCGTCGGCGGGGACGCCGAAATGGCGCCCCACGTCGGACCGCAAACGCAGCGGGTAGACGCCCTCGGGCGAAGGGTGATCCCCGGGCTGAACGACTCCCATCTCCATGTCATCCGAGGCGGCCTGAACTACCTGTTGGAGCTGCGCTGGGACGGTGTCCGCTCGTTACGTTCCGGCTTGGCCATGCTGGCCGAACAGGCCAATCGCACCCCGTCGGGCCAGTGGGTGCGCGTCGTGGGTGGCTGGTCATCGGAGCAGTTCGTCGAGCGGCGGATGCCGACCGTGGCGGAACTGAACGCCGCGGCGCCGAATACCCCGGTCTTCGTCCTGCACCTCTACCAGGCGGCGATGCTCAACCGGGCTGCGGTGGAGGCGATCGGTCTGACCCGAGACTCGCCCGACCCACCCGGGGGAACGATCGTGCGCGGCCAGGGGGGCACGCCGACCGGCCTGCTGCTGGCGACGCCGGCGGCGGGGATTCTCTACTCGACCCTGGCGCAAGGACCAACGCTCGACCCTGCCGACCAGGTGTGCTCGACCCGGTGGTTCTTGCGGGAGCTGAACCGGTTTGGGCTGACCAGCGCGGTCGACGCGGCCGGTGGTTTCCAAAACTTCCCGGAGAACTACGCCGCGGTCATCGAGCTGGCCCGCCGGGGCGAGCTCACCGTCCGCATCAGCTACCACCTCTTTCCCCAGACCGCTGGGCAAGAGCTGGACGATCTGCGCCGTTTCGTGTCCACCGTCGGGTACGGCGACGGCGACGAATGGCTGCGCTGCAACGGGGCGGGCGAGAACCTCACCTGGTCGGCTGCTGACTACGAGAACTTCGCCCAGCCACGGCCCGAGCTGGACGCCGCGGCCGCCCAGGAGCTGGAGACGGCGGTCGGCATCGTCCGCGACGCCGGGTGGGGGTTCCGGCTCCACGCCACCTACGACGAGACCATCGACCGGGACCTCACCGTGTTCGAAAAGGTCGTGGGGAAGGAGACAACCCTGGGAGTGCCGTGGTTTTTCGATCACGCCGAGACGGTTTCGGAGCTCAACCTCGACCGCATCGCCGCCCTCGGCGGCGCCCTGTCCGTCCAGAATCGGATGCTGTTCCAGGGCGGCTGGTTCCTCGACCGCTACGGCGCGGCTCGGGCTGCGATGGCGCCCCCGATCGGATTCATGCTGGAACGCGGCCTGACCGTGGGGGCCGGCACCGATGCAACCCGGGTCTCCAGCTACAACCCGTGGCTCTCGCTGGCCTGGCTGGTAGGCGCCCCCG
>JASHYA010000142.1 GCA_030043315.1 Acidimicrobiales bacterium | reverse complement strand
GTCGCAGCACCTGCTCTCGTCGACGCCGCGCTCTTCGTGACGGTGCCGATCGAGCGCCGGCTGTCCGAGCGGTTCGTGACCATGGCGGCCGAGCGGCTGCGGCGGGTCGCGCCGACGATCGTGGCGATCACCGGGTCCTACGGCAAGACGTCGACGAAGAACCACATCGCCCACCTCGTCTCGAACGAAAAGAGCGTCGTCGCCACCCCTGCGTCGTTCAACAACCGTGGCGGTCTCGCCCGCGCGGTGAACGAGCATCTCGCCGAGGGCACCGACGTCTTCGTCGCGGAGATGGGCACCTACGGCCCGGGAGAGATCCGCGACCTCTGCCGGTGGTGCCCGCCGGAGATCGCGGTGGTGACCGCGGTCGGGCCGGTGCATCTCGAGCGCTTCGGCACCGAGGACGCGATCCTCGCTGCCAAGTCCGAGATCACCGAGGGCGCGTCGACCGTCGTGGTGAACGTGGACGACCCCCGCCTCGCCGCACTCGGCAGGCGCCTCGAGGCAGGTGCCGGAGCCGGCCCAGTAGCAGAGGCCGAGACCCGGGCCGAAGCCGAAGCCGGTGCGGAGACCGAGACCGCGGCCGAAGCCGGTGCCGGGACCGAGACCAAGACGGAGGCCGAGGCCGGGGCCGAGACCAAGACGGAGGCCGAAGCCGGTGCCGGTGCCGAGACCCCTCGGGTCGTGCGGGCCGGGGTGGAGGACGCCGGCGCCGACGTCCGGATCCAGGTGAACGACGGTGCCGCCACCGTGGTCGTCGAGGGTGGGATCGTCGGGACGGCGCCGTTACGTCCCGGGATCCAGCCGTCCAACCTCGCCTGCGCGGTCGCCGTCGCGCTTGCGCTGGGGGTGGCCGCGGAGACGATCGTCGAGCGCATCCCGACCCTCCCGTCCGTGGCAAGCCGCCTCGTGACGGACACCTCGACGTCCGGCGTCTACGTCATCGACGACACGTTCAACTCCAACCCGGCCGGTGCGCGCGCGGCACTCGCGCTGCTCGCCGCGGCACCGGGGACAGGCAAGAAGGTCGTGGTGACCCCGGGGATGGTGGAGCTGGGCACGCGCCAGGCCGTCGAGAACGAGCGGTTCGCCCGTGACGCGTGCGAGGTCGCGTCCACCCTGGTGATCGTCGGCCTGACGAACCGGCATGCGCTGCTCCACGGTTCGGCCGATCTCCGGCCGACCGTCGTGGTGCGCACCCGCGATCAAGCCGTGGCGTGGGTGCGGGCGAACCTCGGGCCGGGCGACGCCGTCCTCTACGAGAACGACCTGCCGGACCATTACCCTTAGTCGCCGGCGCCGGTGGGTCCCGGCACCTCGCACCCCATGGAGCGCACCGTGGCCGATGTCACCTCCGATCGCGCCGTCGTCTTCGGCGGCCCCTCTCCCGAGCACGACGTGAGCGTCCTCACCGGGCTCCAGGCAGCCCGCGCGCTCGACGCGCGCTGCCTGTACTGGACCAAGACCGGCGAATGGTACGAGGTCGACCCCAGGCTCGAAGCGAGCGCCTTCGTCGAGGGGGTGCCGCGCGGCGCGACGCAGGTCCAGCTCCTCTTCGGATCCGGGTTCACGTCGAACGCCCGGTCGTTCGGGCGGCCGCGTCCGCTCGGCGTCGAGGTCGCCGTCGTGTGCTGTCACGGCGGGCCGGGCGAGGACGGCACGCTCCAGGCCGCCCTCGACCTCGCAGGGGTGCCCTACACGGGCCCCACCGTCGCAGGCGCCGCCCTCGGCATGGACAAGCTGGCGTTCCGCGACGTCGTGGCGGCGGCAGGGCTCCCCACGCTGCCGCGGGCGCACCTGGACAGGACGACGAGCGATGTCGGCTTCGGCCCTCCCTACATCGTCAAGCCGCGGTTCGGAGGCTCTTCGATCGGCATCGTCGCGAACGTCGCGGATCTCCAGACGGCCGTCGCCCTGGTCGACGCCAACCACCATCTGCGGGCCGGCGCGGTGATCGAGCCCTACCGAGCCGACCTCTTCGACCTCCAGGTCGCGGTCCGCTCGTGGCCCGAGCTCGTCCTTTCGGCGATCGAGCGGCCGCTGCGCACCCCGCGGGCCGGCGGCGCGGCAGGCGAGCCGGACATCCTCGGGTACGCGGACAAGTACGTGGGCGGCGAGGGCATGGCGAGCGCGCCGCGTGAGCTCCCTGCCGCCATCGACTCCCGGCTCGAGCAGACGCTGCGCGACGCCGCCAGCTCCGTGGCGCGGCTGTGCTCGGTGCGCGGCGTCACGCGCGTCGACTTCCTCTCGGACGGCCGCGAGCTCTACGTGAACGAGGTCAACACGATCCCGGGCTCACTCGCCCGGTACCTGTGGATCGACCCCGCCGTACCTTTCCGGACGCTCCTCTCCGACATGGTCGCGGAAGCCCTCGCACGTCCCTCGCACCACTACACGGTCGAGGGAGCGGACGGCACGGTCCTGAAGGGCGCAGCATCGATCGCGGCAAAGCTCGCCTGACCGGGGACCGCCGGACTGCCGGCCAGCTGCGCGCGGAGCAGCGCGTAGAGCCGCTCCGTGCGCTCCGACGGCGTACCGCCCGGATCGAGCTCGTCCACCTGGCGCTGGCACTCCCGCCATTCCGCGTGGAGGCGACGA
>JASHYA010000141.1 GCA_030043315.1 Acidimicrobiales bacterium | reverse complement strand
CGCGCCAGGGTGTCGGTCAGCGCGGCCCCGATCACCTGGCTCGCCGCAGGGGACTCCTACTCCTCCGGTGAGGGGATCACCGGCACGGTCGGGCCCTGTGCGCGGGGCGACGCCTATCCGGTCCAGGCGTACGACGACTTGCGAAAGGTGATGCCGAGGCTGAAGGACCCGGTCTTCACCGCGTGCTCGGGCGCGGTGACCGCGAACTTCTTCGGCGCGGGCGACGCCGAGCACCTCCCGGAGTGGCGGCCGGCCGGAACCCGGTACGACCTCGTGACCTTCACCCTCGGCGGGAACACAGTCGACTTCTCCGGCGTCATCAGCCAGTGCGTCCTTGGAGCTCTTCACCAGGTCCACGCCTCGGCACCGGGCCACAAGTGCCCCGAGGACGCCTGGGTGCGTCAGAAGATCGCGCAGGAGCTCGGGGCACCCTATGTGGCCTTCTTGCGTCACCTCGCACAAGAGGCGGTCGTACCCGGTGGCGACGTCGTCGTGCTCGGCTACCCCGATCTGATGGCGACACCCACGTCCTGGCCGGCAGCCGACCGCTCCGCCGATTCCTGCCAGGGCATCACCGAGGCCGACGCCCGCCAGCTGCGCGGCGAAGCCGGGGACCTCGACGACACGCTCGCTCACGACGTCGCGGTGGTGAACGCCGCTCACCTGAACGGCGTGCACCTGACCTTCCTTCCCGTGAACACAGGCGGCCAGGTTGGGCCGGTCGCCATTCCACATGACGACCCCTACCTCTTCGAGCCCACCTCCGCCGGCAGTCATGATCTCTGCGGGTCGGCCGCTGCCTGGTTGAACGGCATCGAGCTGGTCGACCTCGACGGATCGTTCCACCCCGATCTTGCCGGCTACGTCGGCGAGGGCCATCTCCTCGCGCAGGTCCTCCCGCACCTCGACTTGCCCTGATCGCCGGGGGCCGCCAGCTCGGCTGGTCACCGGATCTCCTGCCGCCTGTTCGACCCGTCGTCGTCGCTCTTCTGGAGGCTAATTTTCGGCGAGTCGGCTCTGGCGCCCCTCAGCGCCGAGCGGCAGGGAGGGCGAGCGGATGAGCACGTATGTGATCCGCGGTGGGATCGAAGGCCGAGAGCGGCTCCGGATCCTGGCCCGCGTCCTCGAGCCGACCACCGACAGGCTCCTCTCGAAGGTGGGCGTCCCACCGACGCAGTCGGGTTCCCCGGTCCGACCGAACGCCAGGTGTCTCGACTGGGGATGCGGGGGCGGGGACGTGACGACGATGCTCGCCCGGCGGCTGCCCACAGGCTTCATGACCGGTATCGATCTCGACGAGGTCAAACTCGACATGGCGCGGAGGGAGGCCGCAGAAGCTGGCGTGTCGAACGTCGAGTTCCGGACCGGCGACGTCCTCCAGCCCGACGTCGGATCGGCGCGCTACGACCTCCTCTACGCCCGCTTCCTGCTGACGCACCTTCCCGAGCCGGCAAAGGCGGCCGCGAACATGACGGCGAGCCTGACGCCGGGAGGCACGCTGGTGCTCGAGGACATCGACTTCAGAGGCCACTTCTGCGACCCGCCCTCACAGGCGTTCTCGCGCTACGTCGACCTCTACACGCAGTTGGTCCACAGTCGCGGTTGTGACCCGAACATCGGGCCGCGGTTGCCCCGCATCTTGGTGGCGGCGGGACTGGAGGACGTCGGCGTGCACGTCGTGCAGCCGACGGGCTTCGTCGGCGACGTCAAGCTTTCAGCGCCGATCACGCTCGAGGCGATCGCGGACGGGCTGATCGGGGCGAAGATCGTGTCGACCGAAGAGCTGACGGAAGTGGTCGACGAGCTGTACGCGTTCGCCCGCGACGTCGGCACGGTGTTGAGCTTCCCTCGGATCGTCCAGACGTGGGGTCGACGTCCTCGGTGAGGGCGGTGGGTTCGCCGAGCCTCAGCGTAGGAGATCATCAAGCTTCCAGACTCTCCTCGGGAGCATTCGCACGACGGTGAGCTCCTCGCACTCCGTAGATGCCGAAGTCCCGTTTGTCGAAGAGCGTCGGCGAGAGGCCCCACCTTCGTCGAGCCGATGACCGCAGGAGGTCCTGCGCAGGGCGGGGAGTGCGTCGCGCGAGCCCCCGGCTCGCCCCAGATCTCCTGCTCCGTGAATCATGCGCTGTTGCCGTCGACGGTCCGCCGGGCTTCACGCAAATAGGGGTTGCGGGGGGCGGGCGGACCCCGGCATCTCCCGTTGGGCAAAGTTTGACTCGGCATAGCGTCAGGTATGGCAACGCTGTCGGACACTGGTTGCGGAGCGGTGGCGGGGGCCACCGGGGTGGAGAGGTGGCGATGAGCGCGCATAAACCGGAGGACCCCGTGGGTGTCGTCGCGCGGGAGGCGTCGAGACGTCTCGAGTGGTCGCGGCGGGCCCAGCTGAACCGGGAGCTTACGGACAGGCGGCACTACCACGCAGCCGAGGTCGCGTCGTCGCTCGCGGGGATCCTTCGCGACCTCGACGGTGACGACCCAGGCGCTGGCCGGCCATGAGCGACGATCTCGCCGCCTACCTCGACTCGATCGACGGGCGCCTTGTCGCCTACCTGGACGTGGACCGGGACATCTCGAGCGGCGCCCTCCGCCACGTGCAGTCCTACGCGGTCGCCTTGATCCAGGGGCTCGTGGTCCCCGAGCACGTGCACGAGGACTGGCCGGACTTCTTCCACCTCGTCGACGCGTTCGTCCTCGCCTACGGCTCGTCCCGGCTAGGCCACTTGGCCCGTATGTCGTCGCTCTTCGAGGGGGGAGGCGACGACCCGCTCACCGACGGCGACCGGGTGTTCCTGGTCACCCTCCTGGCCGAGCTCCACGAGCTGCTCTCCCAGAGGGACGCGAGGTAGACGACCCGGGCTGGGTTAACCTGTAGTACTTGTGAGCGCCGAGGAGCGCCCGGAGGGGGCCGCGTCCACCGCGGCGGCTGCGAAGAGGCGTGCCGCAGAGGTCCCGGTGGGTGGTCCGCGGGAAGAACCGGGTGGCAACGGCCGGTCGACTCCTCCCGGCCCCACCACCGCGCCGACATCGCAAGCCACTGCCCCGGCCCCGACCCCGGCGCAAACCCCACCCACACCGCCAGCCCCCCCGGTAGAGGCCGAGGTCTCCGACCCCTTCTCGGCGAGCGCGGCCGCTCTCACACGGCGGCGCTTCCCGCTCCCGATGGTCGGGCTGATCAC
>JASHYA010000140.1 GCA_030043315.1 Acidimicrobiales bacterium | reverse complement strand
CCGGCGCGTGCCTCTTCGACCGGGTCGGCCGTGAGCGAGTACCGGATCGTGTCGCCGATCCCCTCAGCGAGGAGCGTCCCGATGCCCGCGCTGCCCTTCAGGAGGCCGGCGGGCGGCGGTCCCGCCTCGGTCACCCCGAGGTGCAGCGGGTGGTCGAACGTCTCGGAAGCGAGCCGGTACGCCGCGATCATCAGCGCGACCGACGTCGCCTTGACGGAGATCTTGACGTCGGTGAAGCCGACCTCCTCGAAGTAGGCGAGCTCCTTCTTCGCGGAGGCGACGAGCGCTTCGGGCGTCGCGCCGTGGTACTTCTCGTAGAGGTCTTTGTCGAGCGAGCCCGCGTTGACCCCGATGCGGATCGGCACGCCGCGGTCCTTCGCCTCGGACGCGACGAGCTTGATCTCGGCCTCCTTGCGAAGGTTGCCGGGGTTCAGCCGGAGGCCGTGGACGCCGGCGTCGAGCGCCGCGAGCGCCATCTCGTGGTGGAAGTGGATGTCCGCCACGATGGGCACGGGCGAGCGGGGGACGATGCGCGCGAGCCCTTCGGCCGCCGCCTCTTCGTTGCACGTGCAGCGGACGATGTCGGCGCCCGCGGCGGCGAGGGCGTAGATCTGCGCGAGGGTGCCGTCGACGTCCGCGGTCTTGGTCGTGGTCATCGACTGCACCGAGACGGGGGCACCACCACCGATCGCGACGTCGCCGACGTGGATCTGGCGGGTCTTCCGGCGCGGCACGAGGAGTTGGGAGGAGGGCTCCATCACCCCTCATTCTGCCGCCTCGGCACGCCGGGGCGTGCACCGGGCTCCCCGTCGTGCGCAGGGACGCGCCCTTCGGCCCCGGTGCGGACGAACGTTCGCTCAGATCACCCGAAGGGGTTCGCGAGCGGGTGGGCGATGTCGAGGAACATCGCGGAGCCCACGATGACCAGCAGCACGGCCATGAAGGCGTAGGCGACGGGCATGAGCTTGGCGACGTCCGCCCGGTAGTAGGGCCGCCCCCGACGCGTCCGGATCCGCTCGTAGACGGCGATCGCGACGTGGCCGCCGTCGAGCGGGAGCATGGGGAGCATGTTCAAGAGACCGAGCGCGATGTTGAGCGCGATGAGGAGCGCGATGAAGTAGTACACACCCTTGGCCTCCGCCTGGGTGGCGAGGCGGCCGATCTCGACGACCGAGAGGGGGCGGTTCGACTGGACCGGGTTGGCGGCCGCCTTCTCCGCGGCCTGGGTGTTCGTCACCTGGTGGTAGAGCGAGGTGATCCCGCCGGGCGAGAAGATGTGGCCGACCCCGAGCACGGTGAGCCGCGTGATGTTGCCCACGTTGGTCCCCGCCCAAGCGACCGCCTGCCAGGGGTTCTTCGTCGTGAAGACGTCGACGACGTTGATCTCGACGCCGATCAGCCACTCGGTCTTCCCCGTCCCCTTGCCCAGCACCTCCGTGCCCGCTGTCGGTCCCGATGTGATGGTGTGGCCCGCCTGCGGCTGCACGGTGAGCGTCGAGCGCCGGCCGTCGCGCTCGACGACGAGGGCGACCGGGTGGCCGTCGGAGGCCTGGATGGCCCGGGAGAGCTGTGTCGTCGTCGTCACGCTCTTCCCGTCGACCGACAGGATCTTGTCGCCGGCCTTCACCCCGGCGAGCTGCGCCGCCGTCTCGCGGTGCCCCGCCCAGGACGTGAACCCTGTGACGGTGACCTGCGTGCTCGACGGGATCCCGATCCCGAGCGCGAGCACGAGCCCGAGGACGATCGCGATCACGTAGTGCATGATCGAGCCCGCGCTCGCGACGAGGATCCGGCGGTGGAAGGGTTGCTGCCGGTAACTGCGGGGCTCGTCGACGGGGTCCACCTGCTCGAGGTTGGTCATCCCGGGGATCTTCACGTACGCCCCGGCGAGGATCGGCTTGATGCCGTACTCCGTCTCGCCCTTGCGCACCGACCACAGCTTCGGACCGAAGCCGATGAAGAACTCGGTCACCTTCATGTGGCTCCACTTGGCGGTCAGGTAGTGACCGAGCTCGTGGAGGACGACGATGACGATGAGCGCCACGATGAAGACGAGGAGGGCGCCGAGCCCTGCGGCCAGGAGCGCCGCGACGATGAGCGCGACGACGATCGCCAGGCGGGCGACGGCCCAACGCGTGCGCCGGCGCGCGGCCCGAACGACGTCGGGCGACAAACCCGGCGTGGGGCCGGGGAGCGCGTAGTCGGGGTGCGCGCCGTCGGAGGCGTCGCCGGACGGGTCCTCGGAGGACTCCGGGGGCGCGGGCACCGGGCTCACACCGCCGCCAGTCGGCGGTCCACGGCCTCTGCCGCCAGCGCGCGGGCGCGGCGGTCCGCCTCGAGCACGTCGTCGACGGAGCGCAACGGCTCGCCGTCGCACCGGTCGAGCACGGCGGCGTCGACGTCCGCGATCCCGAGCCAGTCGAGCCGGCCGTCCAAGAAGGCGTCGACCGCGACCTCGTTGGCGGCGTTCAGCCACGCGGGCGCAGGCCCCCCCGCGCGCCCCGCCGCGTAGGCGAGGTCGAGACACGGGAAGGCCGACCGGTCCGGCGGCTCGAACTGCAGGGAGACCGGCGCCGCCCAGTCAATCGCGCCAAACGCGTGCCCCAGCCGCTCCGGCCATCCCAGCGCGTACCCGATCGGCAGCCGCATGTCGGGCTGCGAGAGCTGCGCGATCGTCGAGCCGTCGACCAGCTCGACCATCGAGTGCACGACGGACTGGGGGTGCACGACGACGTCGATCCGGTCGTAGGGGAGGCCGAAGAGCTCGTGCGCCTCGATGACCTCGAGCCCCTTGTTCATGAGGGTCGA
>JASHYA010000139.1 GCA_030043315.1 Acidimicrobiales bacterium | reverse complement strand
ACGCCGCTGCCCGGCGACCGACAGGGCGCGGTCTGGATGGGCGGTGCGGCTCCCGAGGTCGGGCACGACGGCGACCTGTGGGTGGCGACGGGCAACGGCGCCGCCACCTCGGGCACCTACGACTTCAGCGATTCCGTCGTCGAGCTGAGCCCGGCCCTCGGCCGGCTCGGGATCTTCGCGCCGAAGAGCTGGGGGTCCGACAACGCCAACGATCGCGATCTCGGATCGACCGCCCCGGCGCTGCTCGCCGACGGCGACGTCGTCCAGGTCGGGAAGTCCTACACGGCGTTCCTCCTCCGCGCGTCGAAGCCCGGTGGGGTGGGGGGCCAGATCTCGTCGTCTCCCGTCTGTGACGGGACCGACGCCGACGGCGGAGATGCGGTGCGCGGCGACGTCGTCTACGTGGCGTGCCAGTCCGGCGTCGAGGCCCTCGTCGCAGGTTCGCGCTCGGTGGCCGTGCGCTGGGACGCGGCCCACACGGTCGGGGGGACGCGGCGCCCGACAAGCCCCCGGTCGTCGCAGGTGGGCTCGTCTGGTCGATCGGCGGCGACACCCTCTACGGCATGGGTCCCACAAGCGGTGCCGCGCTGGTGACCCTTTCGATCGGGTCGAACGACAACGACTTCCCGACGCCATCCGTGGCGGACGGCCTTCTCCTCGTGACCGGGGGCACAGGAGGGGACACCGTGCTGGCCTTCAAGGGAGGTGCCGGACTGCCGGCGCGGCCCGCTCCGGCTCCGAAGTGACGCCGGCGGCCTGGCACGCACGTCGACCAGCGAGCCGGCGGAGCGCTCAGACCTTCGCCGTGTCCTCCGCCTCCTCGGGGGCACGGACCCCGCGCCGCCCGCCACCGGGCACGTGGCCGTCGGAGGGAGGGAGGGACGGCTGGAGGTAGGTCGCCGACGTGAAGCGGCCGCGCTTCGCCTGGAGAAGCCACACCGACCCCTTCTCGTGGGCACCACCAGGCCCGAAGGCCAGCTTGCCGGGCCGGACCAGCCGTCGCTGGAGGGCCTCGATCGTCTCGCCGTGGGTGCAGACGACGACCGTGTGGGCCGCCGACGCCAAGGACCGGACCAGTCGGGAGGCCTCCCGATCGGCCTGCGGGCCCAATGTGACGGACTCCTCGACCGTGAGCCCGAGGAGCGTCGCGAGCGGGGCCACCGTCTGCAGGCATCGCGCGAGCGGGCTCGAGACGATCTGCGCGGGCTCGTACGGCACGAGAAGGTCGACGAGCGCACGCGCCTCTCGCCGTCCGCGGTCGCTCAGGGGACGGAGCCGGTCGTCGCCGCGCCAGCGCTCCTTGGCCCCGGCATGCGCGTGCCGGACCACCAGCAGCTCCATCGCCCCACGCTAGTGCGCCATTCCGAATGCCCCAGGGGCGGCAATGGCAGTTGATTCCTCGCGACCCCAGCCGGGGTGGAGGGTCACGAGGGGCCGGCGGCACCGCCCCCGGCGCGACCTGCGCGGTAGTCGGCGAGCCAGGTGGCGAACTCCCTCGCCACGATCCGGGCGCCGGTCAGGCCGTCGGCTTCCGACGACGCCAAGAAGACCGCCGGCGGCCCCATCACGTCGGCCGGCAGCATGTCTGCCCCGCGGTCCGCCGGCACCTCGTCAGGGATCATCCCGGTCCGGGTCGCACCTCCCGGCAGGAGCACGTTGACCGCGATCCCGAACGGTCGCAGGTCCTCGGTCATGATGGCGCTGAGGGCCTCCGAGGCGGCGCGGGAGGGGCCGTACGGGACGAAGCCGCGTCGTGCCATCGTCTCGCGGTTCACCGAGACGTTCACGAACCGTCCTGCGCCCTGCTCGAGGAAGTGGAACGCGAAGGCCCGGGCCACGAGGAAGTAGCCGCGCAGGTTCGTGGCGACGACGTCCTCGAACGCCGCGGGGTCGACCTCGAAGAAGGGTTGGGCGTGCTCGAAGAACCGCGGGTTGACGGTCCGCATGCCGATCCCGGCGTTGTTGACCACCATGTCCACGCCGCCCAGGCCCACGATCGCTTCACGCAGCGCGAGCGTCACCGAGTCCGCGTCACGGACGTCGACCGGGACCGCGACTGCCGACCCCGACTCGCTGAGCAGCGCCACCGACTCTTGGAGACGCGGTCCTGGGCGAGCCGCCACGCCCACCGACGCGCCGGCGGCGACCAGCGCCGTCGCCATCGCCGCGCCGAGCCCGCTCGTCGCACCCGTGACCACGACCCGCCGGCCGTCGAGCTGAAGGTCATCTCCTGCCATGCGACCTCCTCGCGCCCGGTGCGTCCGGGTTGTATCGTTGCAGCCGATCACGTGCGGCGCGGACCTCGTGCTCGCGTGGGAACGCGGACGCACAGGCGGAGTGGTCGCGGAGGAGGGGAAGCAGTGGCACTGACCAGGACGGATCTCGCGCCCGATGCCGTGACGTCGGCGGCGGCGCGCTCGGCGCAGGCGCCGCAGGCCCCGGCAATCCAGATCGTGCCGTTGCGCGCGCTGCCGGTGGTCGCCGTGGTGCTCGTGCTCCTGGTGACCGCGGTCGCCGGCAACTGGCTGTGGGCGATCGACTTCTTCCACGTCTCGGGCGGCGCACTGTGGACGAGCATCGACCTCTTCCTCGGGTTCGTGATCGGCCCGATCATGGCGAGGATGTCGATCCCCGCGCGCGTCGAGTTCTCGAAGCGGCTCATGCCGAAGATGGTCGTGCTGATGCCGACGCTGGTCGTCTGCACGCTCGCTGCCGGATGGCAGCTGGCCCGGCATCTCGGGAACCTCTCGACTGCCTACCCCGAGCACGGCTGGGTCATCGCTTCGATGATCGTCGTCGCCGTGATGGCGATCGTGGCGATCGGCATCCTCGAGCCCGCCAACCTCGCGGTGCTCTTCGAGCTCCGCAAGCCGCAGCCCAACGGTGAGCTGATCGGGCAGCTCATGAAGAGGTTCATCTATGCCGCCGGCGTGACCGGGGCGATGCAGGTCGCGACGCTCGTCATCATGTCCCGGCTCGCGACCGGGTGAGGAGGAAGGGTATGGAGGTCACCGAGGCGCAGGACGCCGGCACCCTCTCGCCGGGTGCGCCGGCCGCGCCGCACGACGCGTTCAGCGGACGGCCCCCCATCCCGCTCGTCTGCGTCTTGTCGATGGCCCTCGTCCTGGTGAGCGGGATCTACCTCGCCGCGTACCTGCCGCGTCACGCACCGTTCGGCCCAGCGGTGGCCCTCGTCTCGGCCGCAGGGGTGGTGCTGGTCCTCGCGGTCGCCCTGGTGGTCCGTCTCCGGCAGTTCGCCTGGGACACGTTTTTCGTCGTGGTGAGGTGGACGTTGCTGGCGTACCTGGTGATCGCCGGCATTCTCGAGTACGTCTTCGTCTACGACGGGACGCGCGGGACGATGCTCGTGCTCCTTACGCTGTCCCTGTTCGTGTTCGCCGTCGACATCCCTGTGCTGCTCGGGTTCTCCGTGGCCCGGTTCCAGGTGCCTCGCGCGCCCAGCTGACCGAACCGTCCCCGCCCGTCCCATGACTCGGCGCGGATGGGTCTACTTCGTCGCCGTCGGCGTGATCTGGGGGCTGCCGTACCTGCTCATCAGGATCTCGGTGCGGGAGATCAGCCCGCCGCTGCTGGTGTTCATCCGGACCGGCGGGGCGGCGCTCGTCCTGATGCCGCTGGCGGCGGCCCGGGGCGCGCTCGTGCCGGCCATCCGTCGCTGGCGTGCGCTCCTCGCCTACACGGTCGCGGAGCTCGCCGTGCCCTGGGTCCTCCTGTTCAACGCCGAGCGGAGGCTGCCCAGCTCGCTGAGCGGCCTGCTCGTCGCCGCGGTGCCGCTCGTGGCCGCCGTCCTCGCCTTGGTCACGCGCTCCGAGCACATCGACTTCCGCCGCGTGGCGGGCCTCGGGGTGGGGATCGCGGGAGTCGCCGTGCTCGTCGGCTTCTCGGTCGCGGGCAGCCAGCTCCTCTTCGCCCTCTCGCTCGGTGCCGTCGTCGTCGGGTATGCGCTCGGCCCCTGGGTGGTGGACCACAAGCTGCGCGGCGTGCCTCCCATCGGGGTGATCGCGTGGTCGGTACTGCTCTGCGCGATCGCCTACGCGCCTGCCGCGCTGCTCGACCTGCCCACCAGACCGCTCGCCGCCTCCGTGGTCGAATCGGCGGTGGCGCTCACCGTCGTCTGCACCATCGTCGCCTTCCTGCTCTTCTTCGCCCTCATCAACGAGGTCGGCGCCATGCGCGCCACGCTCGTCACCTACGTGAACCCGGCGGTCGCCGTCATCCTCGGCGTCGCCGTGCTGGGCGAGCCCTTCGGGTTGGCGACGGCAGCCGGCTTCGTGCTCATCCTCGCCGGCTGCTTCCTCGCCTCCCGGCCGCCGCGGCGAGCCGCTCGTGAGGCCGGTGCTCCCCGCGACGCCGCCCTAACGGTGACCGACGGCCCGGCAGGCCGTGGCGACGACGAGGTGGCGGCCAGCGACGTCGGCCAGGGGGGCGCGCCCGGTGCCGTCCCGGCGCCGTGAGCACGCAGGGAGACCGTGACGCCGGCGCCGCTGGGCCCACCGGACACCGCCCGCCGAAACTGGCCGCGGTCCTCGCTGACATCACGACGCTGCAGGTGGACGCAGTGGTGAACGCGGCCAACCGCGCGCTCGCGGGCGGCGGTGGGGTCGACGGCGCCATCCACCGGGCAGCGGGGGCGGCGACACTCCGAGCGGCCTGCCGTGCGCTCGGCGGATGCGAACCCGGGGACGCGAAGGCGACGCCGGGCTTCCGGCTCCCGGCTCGGTGGATCGTCCACACGGTGGGCCCGGTCTGGAACGGAGGCTCGCGTGGCGAGGAGACCGTGCTCTCGTCGTGCTACCGGCGCTCGTTCGAGGTCGCTGAGTCCCTCGGTGCGGGCTCGATCGCATTCCCCGCGATCTCTACCGGGGTCTACGGATTCCCGTCCGAGCGTGCCGCAGAGATCGCGGTACACACCCTCCGGTCGTTGCGCAGCGCCGTCGTGCGCGAGGTGCTGCTCGTCGCCTTCGACACCTCGACTCTCGGCTACTACCGGCGCCGCCTGGCATCGGATTGACCTGCGGGCGGCCCGCAGCCGGGGACGGACCGGTACGGTTCGACGAGATGGGAGACCTCTCCCCCGACGACGAGCGGCGCTGCGAGGAGGCCGAGGCGCTCGCCGCGTCGTTGCTGCGCGAGGCGCGTGCCCGGATGCGGCCGGCCGAACGGCGCCGCCGGCGGCGGATCTCCTCGCTGGTCGCGGACGGTGCGAGCCGCGCCTTCCTCCTCGAGCTGACCGACCAGGTCCTGCGGATCCGGACACCGAGACGCGCCGCCGCGCGGCTCCGAGACCTCGTCCGCACGTACCCCTCGCCCGCGATCGCAGGCCCTGCCGACCGGCTGGCCCTCCGACTGGCGGCGCAGCTCGCGCCGGTGGCACCGACGCCGGTCGTCGCGCTCACCAGGGGGCGTCTGCGCCGGGAGCTCGGGACCCTCGTGCTCCCGGCCGAACCCTCGGCGCTCCGGCGCCACCTCGATCGTCGCCGGGCGGCGGGGATGCGCCTGAACGTGAACCTGCTCGGCGAGGCGGTGCTCGGCGAGCGTCGGGCCCACGAGCGGGCCCGTCACGTGCTCGAGCTCCTCCGACGCCCCGAGGTCGACTGCATCTCGGTCAAGCTGTCCGCGCTGTACTCCCAGCTCGATGTCGTCGCGTACGACCAGAGCCTCGACGAGGTGCGTGAACGGCTCCGTCCGATCCTCGACGAAGCCGCGCGCCGCGACCCACCGAAGCTCGTGAACCTCGACATGGAGGAGTACCGCGACCTCCATCTGACCGTCGACGCCTTCACGTCGTTGCTCACAGAACCGCCGTTCTCACGACTCCGCGCCGGCATCGCGTTACAGGCCTATCTCCCCGAAGCTGCGGCGGTGCTCGAGCGCGTCTGCGCTTTCGCACGCCAACGCGCGGCGCGCACGGGCGCGCCAATCCGCGTCCGCCTCGTGAAGGGTGCGAACCTCGCGATGGAGCGCGTCGAGGCCGAGTTGCGCGGGTGGGCACAGGCTCCCTACCCGACGAAGGCAGAGGTCGACGCGAACTACAAACGGATGCTCGACCTCGCGCTCGCCCCCGACAACGCCGGGGCGTTGCAGGTCGGCGTCGCGAGCCACAACCTCTTCGACGTCGCCTGGGCGCTGACCGTCGATCGCGAGACCGGCGGAGGCCGGGTCGAGATCGAGATGCTCGAAGGGATGGCGGTCGCGGAGGCCGAGGCGGTGGCACGCGTCGCCGGCGGTGTCCTCCTCTACGCCCCGGTCGTGCGGCGAGGCGACTTCGAGTCGGCGGTCGCCTACCTCGTGCGCCGCTTCGACGAGAACGCCGAGCCGGACAACTTCCTCGCCCACGTCGCGGGGCTCGAGCCCGGGTCCTCGGCGTGGGAGGACCAACGGCTGCGGTTCAGACGCTCCGTGGCGGACCGCCATCTCCCTGCAGGCAGCCCCCGACGCCATGCCACGCTGGGCCGTGTGCTCGCGGCGCGTGCGGCCGGCGCACACGACTTCGCAAACGCCCCCGACACCGACTTCTCGGTCGCCGAGAACCGGGCGGCGCTGTCCGCGGCGATCGCCGCCCTCGCCGCTCGGACCCCCGAGCCGGTCCCGGCGCTCGTCGACGGTGAGCGCGTCGACACCCCGCTGACGGGCACCGGCATCGACCCTTCGGCACCGAGCGTGGCCTGGTACCGCTACGTCGAGGCCGACATGGACACGATCGAGCGCGCGCTGTCCGCGGCCCGGGGGGCCGCCGCGCGTTGGGCGGCGACCTCCGCGGAGGAGCGGCGCGACCTGCTCGGCGCCGTCGCCGACCGCCTCGAGGCCGAGCGGGCTCGCACCATCGCTGTGATGATGTCGGACGCAGGAAAAGTCGCGCGGGAGGCGGACGCCGAGGTCTCCGAGGCCGTGGACCTTGCCCGCTACTACGGCGACCGGGCGGTCGCGCTCGCCGAGCTCCACGGTCCCGGCGCGTGCGTCACGCCACGGGGGGTGGTGGTCGTCGCCCCGCCGTGGAACTTCCCCTACGCGATCCCCTCCGGTGGCGTCTTCGCCGCGCTCGCCGCCGGGAACACGGTCATCTTGAAACCCGCGCCCACCACCGTGCTCACCGCGGCGGCCATCGTCACCCAGTGCCACGCGGTGGGCATCCCCCAGGACGTGGTGCAGTTCCTCCCGTGCGCCGATGCCGAGACCGGGCGGCGGCTGGTGACCCACCCCGAGGTGGGCGCCGTCGTCCTCACCGGCGCCTTCGAGACGGCCCGCCGCTTCCTCGGGTGGCGCCCGGAGCTGTCGCTGCACGCCGAGACGAGCGGCAAGAACGCGATCGTGGTGACGGCGGCAGCCGACCAGGAGGACGCCGTGCGCGACATCGTGCACTCCGCCTTCTCGCACGCCGGGCAGAAGTGCTCGGCCGCCAGCCTCGCCGTGTTGGAGGCGTCGGTCTACGACGACCCGGGGTTCTCCGAGCGGCTGGCCGACGCGGTCGAGAGCCTCCGGGTCGGACCTGCCGCCGACCTGTCCACCCGCGTGGGCCCGCTCATCCGGCCGCCCTCGGGACGGCTGCGGCGCGCCCTCACGTCGCTCGCTCCCGGTGAACGGTGGCTCGTCGAGCCCCGCCAGGTGGGCGACAACCCCCACCTGTGGTCCCCGGGGGTGAAGTCCGGCGTGGCGGCCGGAAGCGAGCTCCACCTGACCGAGTGCTTCGGCCCGTTGCTCGGGCTCATGCGTGCGCGCGACCTCGACCACGCACTCGAGCTGCAGAACGCGACCCCTTTCGGCCTCACGGGCGGGATCGCCTCGCTCGACGCGCGCGAGGTCGACCGCTGGGCGGCACGCGTCGACGTCGGGAACGCCTACGTGAACCGCCACATCACGGGCGCGATCGTCCGGCGCCAGCCGTTCGGCGGCTGGAAGCGCTCGGCGGTAGGACCGGGGGCCAAGGCCGGTGGACCCCACTACGTCGCCTCGCTCGGCCACTGGCACAGGACCGGGCCGGCCGACGTCACGGCAGAGGTCGCGCGCGCCCGCGCCGTGTCCAAGCGGCTCCTCAGGGGCGTCGACCCGAGCGGCCTCCGCGCCGAGAGCAACGTCTTGCGGCTCGTGCCTCTCCGAAGGGCGGTGCTGCGGATTGGTCCCGGCTACGACCACGACGCGCTCGCCATCTCCCTCGCGGTGGCATCCGACCTCGGCGTCGACCTCGGACTGTCGGCCGAAGCCTTAGACGCGAAGCTCCCCGCAGCGACGGTCATCGAGGACGACGAGACGTTCCTCTCGCGCATGGAGCGGGACCGCCCGGACCGAGTCCGGCTCGCGGCAGACCCGGCCGACCTCCGCCTCGCGCTCCTCGACCGGGGAGTCGAGGTGGACGTGGAACCGCTCGTGGGGCTCGGGAGCTACGAGCTCCTGCGATGGACGCGCGAGCAGGTGGTCAGCACGACCCTGCACCGCCACGGAGACGTCGTCGGCCACCTCGCAGTGGCTCCGCGTGGTGGTGGCGGTCCGCCCTGAGCGGGTGCAGGGGCCGGCTGTCCGTACGCCGCCCGGCTCACGGAGAGAGCCGCTCGACCCGCCATCCGTCCCCTTCGCGCAGGTACCGGAGACGGTCGTGCAACCGGTTCTCCCGCCCCTCCCAGAACTCGAACGCCCAGGGGAGGATGCGGTAGCCGCCCCAACGGTCCGGACGCGCCGGCTCGGTATCACCGAGCGCGGCGACCGCGGCGTCGAGCACGTGCCTGCCCGCGACGACCGAGCTCTGGTGGGAGGCGACCGCGCTCCTCCTCGAGCCGGGCGGACGCGTCGCCCAGTACCGGTCCGACTCCTCGGTGGTGGTCCTTGCGACCGTCCCCCTGACGCGCACCTGCCGGTGGACGGGGAGGCGCCAATGGAAGACCGCCGCGGCGCGCGGGTTCTCCTCCACGTCCCTCGCCTTGTCACTCCCGTAGTCGGTGAAGAACACGACGCCCTCGTCCAGCCCGCGCATGAGCACGTAGCGCGCCGAGGGCTCCCCGTCGCGACTCGCCGTCGCGACGCACATCGCTTCGGGCATCGTCTCACCCGCGGCACGGGCGGCCCCGAACCACTCGTCGAGCTGGCGAAGCGGGTCGGGGTCGAGGTCGCCGACATCCATCTCGTCAGTATCCATCACCTCCGCCGCGCAGCCGGCGACGGCAGGCCCCTTCTTTCAGGGCGCCGCGACGTCGGCACGCGCGGTCCCGAGATCCTCGTAGGCCCGGGCGAAGCGGCGGATCGTCGCCATGCACACGTCGGCGCGCTGGAACGTGCCGAAGGACAGCGTGTGCAGCCAGGTTGCGAGGCCGAACGCCGGCGTCCCCCGGTACCGGTCCCAGGCCGCGTCCAGCGGCGGCGTGCGGACGCCGGCACGAGCGAGCCCGTCGAGGTACCCGGCGAGGAGCTCGCGCTCGTGCTGTCGCCGGTCCTCGACATCGAGCGAGGCCACCAGGAAGTACCCCACGTCGTGGGACCAGTGACCGAGGCGGGCGAGCTGCCAGTCGAAGAAGCCGGTCCCCCCCTCGGCCGTGGCGTAGGTGTTGCCGGGATGCGGGTCGCCGTGGAGCACGGTGCGGGGTCCCGATGCCGCGATCGCCGCGCTTCGCCGGAACTGGTGGCCGAGCGCGCGTGCCCCGACCCCGGTGGGCAGGCGCAACGGCTCCCCTCCGTCGCCGCTCGACGCAGCGCGTCGCAGCCCCCTGCCCAGGCTGACGACGGAGACCTCACCCCAGACGGGGCCGAGACGCCACGCGCGGAGGTGACCGAGTGAGGCGGGGAGCGGGCGATCCCAGTGCGATGCGTGCAGTGCGGCGAGGCCGCGCAACCCCGAACGGACCGCCTCGACGGTGAGCGGCGTCCGCGCGTCGTGCGGCCGGCCCCCGGCGGCGACGACGTCTTCAGTCACCACGACGCATGCCGCCCGTCGCCAGTCCGCACCTCCCGCGTAGAAGACCGGGTGCTCGATGGGGAAACTCACGCCGCCCTCAGCGAGCCGGGCTTCGGTCACGAGCGCACCGAGGACGAGCAACGCCATCCTGTGGGACGGCCTGCCCGGTCCCTTCACGAACACCGAGGTCGGACCGTTGCCTCCGTCGACCAAGAGGGCCACGCGCGCCCTGCTGTTGGTGCCCTGCTCGACCGGACCGACCTGGACCTCGCGCACGACCACGCCCGGCCACCGGCGGTCCAGCGCCGCGCTGATCCAGGCAGGATCGAGATCGGAGAGTCGTCTCGGGACGGGGAGCACCGACACATCCTGACGCCGGCTCCCCGCCTGGCCGGCCGTCTACTCGGCCATCCCCCCGTCGATCGCGACGCGGACGGCTGCGGCCGCCGGTGGGGTCGAGCCCGCCTCGCCTGTGGCCCGCACCTCGACGGGCTCCAAGCCCGGCTGGACCTCGGGCCCCGACGACGGCTGGGGAACGCCCGCGATCCGGTACACCTCGGACCCGTCGATCGTCTCCTTGGCCATCAGGAGGTCCGCGAGCTGCTTGAGCTGCTCGCGGTGCTCGGTGAGCAGGTCGACGGCGCGCTTCTCTGCCTGCGACAGGAGCGACGCCACCTGTTCATCGATCTTCGCCTGGGTCTCCTCGGCGAACGGGCGGCTCGACAGCGCGGGGCCGCCCCCGCCGAGGAACGTCGAGCCTCCCTCCGGGTAGCCGACGGGGCCGAGCTCCTTGGACAGCCCGAACTCACGGACCATCTTGATCGCGAGGTCCGTCGCGGACGCGAGGTCGTTGGCCGCCCCCGTGGATCCCTGGCCGAGCTCCACCAGCTCCGCCGCTCGTCCGCCCAGGCGGACGGCGAGCATGGTGTACAGGTAGTCCTCTCCGTAGAGGTGACGTTCGACGAACGGCAGCTGCTCGGTCACCCCGAGCGCCTGGCCCGCGGGGAGGATCGTGATCTTGGCGACGGGATCGGCCTTCGGGTCGTACGCAGCGACCAGCGCATGGCCGGCCTCGTGCACCGCGACCGCGTGCTTCTCGTCGGGGAGGAGCACGTTCGACCCCTCCCTGCGGCCGAGGATGAGCCGGTCGCGCGCCTCGTCGAAGTCCGAGGAATCGAGCGTGTCACGGTTGTGGCGCACCGCGACGATCGCCGCCTCGTTGATCAGGTTGGCGAGGTCCGCGCCCGAGAAGCCCGGCGTCCCCCGTGCGACCACGTCGAGATCGACGCTCGGGTCCAACCGCTTGCCCCTGGCGTGGACCTGGAGGATCGCCACCCGCTCGGTCAGCGTCGGCAGCGGGATGGTGACCTGGCGATCGAACCGACCCGGCCGGAGCAGGGCCGGGTCCAGGATCTCCGGGCGGTTGGTCGCCGCGAGGACGACGATCCCTTCGGACGGGTCGAAGCCGTCCATCTCGGACAACAGCTGGTTCAGCGTCTGCTCCCGCTCGTCGTTGGAGACGATGGCCCCCGCGCCGCTCCGCCGCTGACCGATCGCGTCGACCTCGTCCACGAAGATGATCGCCGGCGCGCGCTTGCGAGCCTCGGAGAACAGGTCGCGTACCCTCGCAGCTCCGACCCCGACGAACATCTCGACGAAGCTCGAGCCGCTCACCGAGAAGAACGGCACGGACGCCTCTCCGGCGACGGCGCGGGCGAGCAGCGTCTTGCCGGTGCCGGGAGGCCCGACCATGAGGACACCGCGAGGTGCCACCGCGCCGACGTTCTGGTAGCGCTCGGGGCTCCGCAGGAATTCGACGACCTCCGCGATCTCGCGCTTCGCGCCCTCGTAGCCGGCGACGTCCGCGAAGGTCGTCGACGGCCGGTCGGCGTCGAAGACCTTCGCCCTCGACCTCCCCACACCCATCACCCCCTGCAGGGCGCCACCGCCACCCCGCCGGGAGAGCCGTATCCACAGCCAGCCGATGACGAGGAACGGCAGGAGGAGGATGATCCAGGTGAGCACCTCGTCGCCGAACGAGGTGGTGGACGCTGTCGCGGTCACCTCGACGCCGGCGGTCTGGAGCTCGGAGAGCAGCTGGGGCCCCGCGAGCGAGAGCGGGATCACGGTGGTGTAGTGCTTGCCGTTGGTCAAGACGCCAGAGGCGGAGCCGCTGGTCGTGATCGTGACCGTCTTCACTTCCTTCGCCGCCACCTCCTTCACGAAGTGGCTGTACGTCAGTGTGACCGTCGGTGTCATCCGGGTGGAGGGAAGCACGAAGAACAGGCCGATGAACAAGACGAGGGCGAT
>JASHYA010000138.1 GCA_030043315.1 Acidimicrobiales bacterium | reverse complement strand
GGGCGGCGACGGGCTCCCCACCGCCGGGCGGCTCGAGGCGGGGGCGGGGCGCGTCCAGGGGCTCCTCGGCCCCGGGTGGCTCGGCGATCCCGACACGCGGGGGCGCGCCCTGGCGTTCGACCGACTCGACGCCTGGCGTCGACATCGGGTCGATCGGCAGCACCTCGCCGAGCGACCCGCCGCCGGCGCGGTACGGGACGACGACACCGTCGTGGGCTGCAGCCGAGGCGAGCACGCGCCGCGTCACCCCGGCGAAGACCGGCGCCAGCCGTTCGATCTCGTCCCAGACGTCGTCGGTCGACGAGAAGCCGAGGTCCGCGCCGAGCTCCGACGCGAGCTCCGAAGCGATCATCCAGTCGGGCCAGGCATGTCCCGGCGGCACGAGCTTCTGGCCCAGCCTGCTGACGCGGCCTTCGACGTTGGTTGCGGTCCCCGGGCGCTCGTGCTCGACCGCCACAGGCAGGACCACGTCGGCCCAGTCCATGACGCCGCCCGGGTGGCCGGTGACCGCGACCACGAGGTCCGCCGCGTCGAGCGCCGCGTGGACGAGCGCGGCGTCCACGAAGTCGTCGGGCAGGTCCGCACCCACCACCAGGAGCACCCGGACCCGGTCGTCCTCGCCGCCGCCGAGGGACCGGAGGACGCCGGCGGCGTCGAGGCCGCGGCGCTCGGGCGCCGTCCCCCACGCCGCGGCGAACCAATCGCGTCCGGCGTCGAGCGACACCCTGCCGGGGAGGAGCCCCGGCGCCATGCCGAGCTCGAGGGCCCCCATGACGTTCCCGCGGCGCAGCGCGGGCAGGAACCGCGCACCGGGGAGCGCCTCGGCGAGACGGCGCGCGGCGGCCGCCACGACCTCTTCGTGCTCTGCGAGCGACGGCCGGCCGAGCACGACGACGACGCCGGAGCCGGGCTCGGCCCCGTCCGGGCCCCGAAGGAGCGACCGGGCGCGTTCGAGCTCCTCGGTGGTGACAACCGGCCCCTCGGGATGGACAGACGCCGCCTGGCCGTCCCCTGCGAGCGCCTCGGCGATCGGGAGCAGGTCGCCGGGCCGGGCACGCAACGACACCGAGGTGTAGCGGGTGAGCGACGTCTCCGCCGGTGCCACCTCCACGAGCGTGGTGGCACCCGCCAGTGCCGCGGTGCGCAGCCGGAGGAAGAGCACCGGCAGCTCCTCGCGGACGTCGCCGGCCACCACCAGGGCCACCCGGGCGTTGCACGCCTCGTCGATCGAGGCGCGCGGGAGTGACAGCACGAGCTCGGCCGGGAGACCGTCGGCGAGTTGCGCGTCGACGGAGTCGGTGCCGATCACCCCTTTGGCGAGCTTCGTCCAGGCGTACGCCCCCTCGTTGGTGCAGCGGGCGCCGCCGATCAACGCGACCGTCCCCTCGCCGTGCTCCCGCGTGGCCCGCCGGACGCCGTCGGCGGCCGCGGCGAGCGCCTCGCTCCAGCCCGTCGCGACGAGCTCGCCGTCCTTGCGAACGAGCGGCTCGACGAGGCGGGCGAGGCCGAGCTCCCCGGTCTCGGCGACCTCGCCTGCGAACTGCCCGCGCCGCGGCTGGAGCAAGCCGGCCTGCACGGCGGTGGACGGCACCTCGTCGGCCTCGTCGACGGCTTGGTCGACGGCTTGGTCGACGGCCTCGTCGCCGGCTTGGTCGACGGCCTCGTCGGTCTGGTCGACGGCCTCGTCGGCTTGGTCGACCGCCGCCGCAGAAGGCCGCGGCCCGTCGGCGACCTCGTCCCCGTTCACCGCCTCGAAGACGAAGCGCCCCTTGTCGCACAGCCAGCCCTGGTTGACCGGGTCGGCGTCGAGCCCGAGGAGCCGGGTGAGCCTGTTGGTCGAGGACTGCACCGCGACGCGGCACCCGAAGGCGCACGTCGTACAGGACGACTCCACCTGGTCGAGGTCCCACGGTCGGGCGGTGAAGCGGTAGGGCGTCGCGGTCAGCGCGCCCACCGGACAGATCTGCACGGTGTTCCCGCTGAAGTACGAGGTGAACGCGCGGTCCGGGAAGGTCGCGACCTCGACGCGCTCGCCCCGGCCGGCGAAGTCGATCAGCGGTTCACCGGCGATCTCGTCGGCGAAACGCGTGCAGCGCGCGCACTGGATGCACCGCTCCCGGTCGAGCAGCACGAGGTCGGAGATGGCGATGGGCTTCTCGAAGTGCCGCTTCTCCTCGACGAAGCGGCTCTCACCCGGTCCGTAGGCGAGCGTCTGGTCCTGGAGCGGGCACTCACCACCCTTGTCGCACACGGGGCAGTCGAGCGGGTGGTTGACCAGCAGGAACTCGAGGACACCGTCCTGCGCCTTCTTCACCTTGGCCGAGGTCGTGGTCACCTCCATGCCCTCAGCGACCGCCACGAAGCAGGCGGGCTGCAGCGTGGCACCACGCGGTCCGCTGATCTCCACGAGGCACATGCGGCACATCCCGACGGGCTCCATGCGGGGGTGGTAGCAGAAGCGTGGGATGTAGGTGCCGGCCCGTTCCGCCGCGCTGATGATCACCTCGCCGGGGCGGGCCGCCGCCGGGCGGCCGTCGAGGGTGAACGGGACCGTCCCCGGGGCGGCACCGTCGGTCTCGGCGTTCTCAGCCAACCGGGCACCTCCCCTCTTTCACGTGCAGCAGGAACTCGTCGCGGAACATGTCGATGGCGGAGTGGATGGAGGAGGGGATCGAGGGGCCGAGCACGCAGATCGTGGTCTGTTGCGGCGGCCACTGCAAACCCGGCGAGATGTTGTCGCTCACGTCGAGGAGAAGCTCCACGTCCTCCTCCCGCCCCTCCCCCTGCTCGATGCGGCGGAGCACCCGCTCGAGCCAGCCGGAGCCTTCGCGGCAGGGCGTGCACTGCCCGCACGACTCGCGTGCGAAGAACTTCGTGATGCGCCAGGCCGCGCGCACGGTGCAGGTGGACGAGTCCATGACCGTGATCGCGCCGGAGCCGAGCATCGACCCGGCGTTGCCGACCTCGTCCTGACCGAGCGGGAGGTCGAGCTGGTCCGGTCCGAACCACGGGGCGGAGACGCCGCCGGGGATGATCGCCTTGATCTCCTTGTCACCGGGGACCCCGCCGCCGTAGACGGGGGCGTAGACAAGATCGCGGAAGGTCGTCTTCACCATCTCGACCTCGTAGGTCCCCGGACGGCGCACGTGGCCGGAGAGCGCGAAAAGTCGGGTGCCAGCAGAGCGCCCCTCGCCGAGCCCGGCGAACGCCTTGCCACCGTGGAGCACGATCCACGGGAGGTTGGACATGGTCTCGACGTTGTTGACGACGGTGGGCTGGCCGTACAGGCCGATGGCGGCGGGGAAGTACGGCGGCTTGATGCGCGGGAAGCCGCGCTTGCCCTCGAGCGACTCCAAGAGCGCGGTCTCCTCGCCGCAGATGTACGCGCCGGCACCGGGGTGCACGACGACGTCGAGCGAGAAGCCCGAGCCGAAGATGTGGTTGCCCGCGGCGCCGTGGTCGTAGGCCTCGTTGAGCGCCTGGGTGACGCGTTCGAGTCCGAGGGCGAACTCGCCCCGGACATAGATGAACGCCTGGGTCGATTGCAGCGCGTACGCCGCGATCACCACGCCCTCGATCAGCTGGTGGGGGTCGCGCTCCATGAGGAGGTGGTCCTTGAAGGTGGCCGGTTCGCTCTCGTCGCCGTTCACGACGAGGTAGGTCACCGGGTCCTTGCGCATCATCGACCACTTGCGTCCCGCGGGGAACCCCGCGCCGCCGCGTCCGAGCAGGCTCGCCGCGTCGACCTCGGCGGCGACCGCCTCCGGCGTCATGGTGAGCGCCTTTCGCAGCCCCTCGTAGCCGCCGGTCTGCAGGTACCGCTCGAGCGTGTAGGAGTCGTCGTAGCCGAGGCGGGCGGTGACGATGCGGGGGGCGTCGGTGACCGGCATCAGGCGCCCGCCTCCTTCGCCGCCGCTGCGTCCGCCGCGGCCTTCGCTGCTCGGGCCCGGGCCGCCTGGGCGTCGGCTACTGCGGCGCGCTCGGTGGCCACCTGCTCCCTCGGAACCCTCAGGCCCCCGCTGCGCCGCACACGCACGAGCGTCCCGTGCGGCGGGATCTCCGCGTCCCTACGTCCTGCGCGCAGGTCGTCGACGAGCTGGTCGAACGCGTCGGGCGTGAGGCCGCCGACGTAGCGGTGGTTGACCGTGACGCACGGCGTCCGGTCGCAGTCCGCCAGGCACTCGGCCTCCTCGAGCGTGATCGAGCCGTCCACGGTGGTCCCGCCGGCCCTCACGCCGAGGGTCTCTTCGGCGTGGGCGAGCAGCTCTTCGGCGCCGGCGAGAAGGCAGGCGATGTTCGTGCAGATCGACACGAGGTACCTGCCCACCGGCTCCGTGTGCAGCATGTCGTAGAAGGTCGCGGTCCC
>JASHYA010000137.1 GCA_030043315.1 Acidimicrobiales bacterium | reverse complement strand
GTGCGGGGCCGCTTCGGTCGTCTGAGGCGTGCCCTTGGCGACCGCGTCGATCGCGTCGAGGATCTTCACGTAGCCGGTGCATCGGCAGAGGTGTGCGCCGAGGTGGCGCGACATGTCTTCGCGCGTGAGCGCAGCGCCCTTCTTGTCGACCTGGGCCTTGGCGCGCATGACGATCCCGGGGATGCAGAAGCCGCACTGGAGTCCGCCGCACGCGGCGAACGCCTCCGCGTAGCGCCCGCGTTCTTCGGCGGGAAGTCCTTCGAGCGTGACCACCGTGCGCCCGGCGGCCTTCGCCAGTGGGTACTGGCAGCTCACCTGGACCTTGCCGTCGATCATGACCGTGCAGCAGCCGCACTGGCCCGACGGGGAGCAGCCGTCCTTCGCCGAGGTGATCCCGAGCTCCTCGCGCAGCGCGGAGAGGAGGTGCGGGTGGTCTGCGCGGACGGCGACCTCCTCGCCGTTCACCGTCAGGACGACGACGTCCTGGTCGACGATGGTCATGGCACCGCCTCGTCCAGCCCGCCGTCGGCTTCCTCGCGGCCGGCGTGCGGCTGGCAGATCAGGCCGTAGACCTCTGGGCGACGGTAACGGGCGAAGTCGAAGAGGGTCTTCTTGTACCGGTCGCACCAGTCGAGGTCGCACTCGGCGACGATCACCTCGTCGCCGGTGGTGATCGCCTGCGCGACGATCTGGCCCGAGGGTGCGACGACCGAGCTCTGCGCGAGGGTGTCGACGCCTTCCTCCACGCCCCCCTTCGCGGCGGCGACGACCCACGTGCCGTTCTGGTAGGCACCTGCCTCCATGACGAGGTGGTTGTGGAATGACTGGAGCGCGTCCTGGGACGGGTCGGGCGCGTAGTGGACCGGGGTGTTGTAGCCGCAGAGGATCAGCTCGACGCCCTGGAGGCCCATCACGCGGTAGGTCTCGGGCCAGCGCCGGTCGTTGCAGATCATCATCCCCACCCGGCCCCCGAAGGCGTCCCACACCCCGAAGCCGTCGGGTCCCGGCTCGAAGTAGTACCGCTCGAGGTGCTGGAACGGGCGCCACGGCTCGTGGTGCTCGTGGCCCGGGATGTGGACCTTGCGGAACGTCGCGACGGTCGAGCCGTCGCGCTCGACGAGCACCGCGCTGTTGTAGCGGTGACCGTCGGGGGTGAGCTCGGCGTACCCGAGGAAGAAGCCGACGCCGAGGGAGGCGGCCTCCTCGAACAGCGGCTTGGTCGCGGGCCCCGGCATCTCGGTCTCGAACCAATGGTCCGCAGCGGCGAGCGGCTCGGTCCACCAGCGCGGGAAGAACGTCGTGAGCGCGAGCTCTGGGTACACCACAAGCCGAGCCCCCTTGCGGTGCGCGTCGTGCAGCAACGCGAGCAGCCGGTCCACGACCGCCTCGCGCGGCTCGTCGCGACCTATGGGACCGAGCTGCGCGGCGGCGACCGTGACGCGGCGGCTCACGGGACGATGTCCTCCTCGGCGAGCCGATGCAGCACGTGCAGCAGCACGTTGGCGCCCGCCTCGACGTGGACGGGATCGGTGAACTCTGCCGGGTTGTGGCTGACGCCACCGACGCTCGGGACGAAGACCATGCCCGACGGGCAGAGGCGCGCCAGCATCTGCGCGTCGTGCCCCGCGCCCGACGGGAGCCGCCGCACCGAATGGCCGTGCTCGCGCGCGGTCTTCTCCACGAGGTCGACGATCCGGTCGTCGAACTGCACGGGGTCGAAGCGCGCGAGCTGCCGGCGCTCGACCCTCACGCCCTCGTCGGACGCGATCCGCTCGATCTCCGCCGCCATGGCGCGCTCCGCCTCCACGAGCACGGCGCCGTCCGTGTTGCGAAGGTCGACGGTGAGCGCGGAGCGGCCGGCGACGACGTTCACGAGGTCGGGCCGCAGGTCGAGCTTGCCGACGGTCGCCACCTGATGACCGCCGAGGTCGCGGGTGAGCGCCCGGGCTGCGACCGCCACCGACGCCGCGGCAAAGCCCGCGTCGTGTCGATAGTCCATCGGCGTCGTGCCCGCGTGGTTGAACTGGCCCTCGAACCGCACCTCCTGCCAGGAGATCCCTTGCACGCCGGTGACCGCGCCGATCACCTCGTGGTGCGCGTCGAGAACCGGCCCCTGCTCGATGTGGAGCTCCACGTAGGCGTGCGGCACGAGGCCCGGGCACGGCAGGCTCCCGAGGTAGCCGATGCGCGCGAGCTCGTCGCCGAGGCGCGCGCCGTCGATGGCGACGAGGTCGTACGCGTCCTCGACCGTCATACCCCCGGCGTAGACCAGGCTCCCGAGCATGTCCGGGGCGAAGCGCGAGCCCTCCTCGTCCGTGAAGAACGCGACCGCCATCGACCGGCGCGGGACGACCCCTGCCGAGGTGAGGGTCTCGAGCACCTCGAGGCCCGAGAGCACGCCGAGGTTGCCGTCGTAGATGCCGCCCGTCGCCACCGTGTCGACGTGGGAGCCGCAGAGGACCGGAGGGCCGGGTTCGCGGCCCTCGAGCAGCGCCACCACGTTGCCGATCGCGTCCACCTGCACGTCGAGCCCGAGGTCCCGCATCCAGGTGACCACGAGGTCCCTGCCCTGGCGGTCCTCGTCGGTCAGTGCGAGGCGGGCGCAACCTCCGTCACCGGTGGCGCCGACGCGGCCCAGCTCCTCCAGTCGGGAGAGGAGCCGCGCGGCATCGATCCGCAGGTCCACCCCACAAACTTGCCCTCACTTTGACGATCTGTCAAGGTGTGGTTGGACTGGTTGTCAAGCTCCGGATGCCCGGGCGCAGCGTGAGACGCGGCGCGGGACGACACCCGGGAGGGCGTGGCGTGCCGCAGGTGCGGGTCGAGTTCACCGTAGAGCCGTTCCGCGAAGGCGAGCTCGGTGCGCACGTCGACGCGGCGCTCCGCTCGCTGAGCGCCGAGGGCTTCGAGCCCGAGGTCGGCCCGTTCGGCAGCGCGGTCGAAGGCGAGGCGCGGCCGCTCCTCGAGGCGGTCGCCCGCGCCGCCGCCGCCTCGTTCGACTCGGGGGCCTCGGCGATCGCGGTGACCGCGCGCGCCGCGGGCGGCGAGGACGCGGAGTCCTTCCTCAGCGCGGTCCGCCCGATCGTCCGGGCGCTCGGGGGCCGGATCGTCCCGGCCGAGCGCATGGGGCGGGCGGCGGTGCCGCTCGTCTGGAAGGGCCGGGTCGTCGGTGGACTCGAGCGGCCCGTGCCGAGCGACCTGCGCAACGGCCTCGCGAGCTTCGTCGCGCAGATCGAGTCGGAGCTCGGCGGGCAGCTCGCGACATTGAGCCGGGTCGACAAGCAACGAGCCGTGCGCATGCTGGACGAGCGCGGCGCCTTCGCCGTCCGCAACGCGGTCGACGAGGTTGCCGACGCGATGGGCGTGAGCCGCGTGACGGTCTACAACTACCTGAACGCAACCCGTTCGTCGTCCGGACCCTGAGGCCTCTTCTCGTCGTTGTCGGTGTCTCTCTCCGCAAGGCGGCCGTCCAGGTCCGCCAGGGTCCGCGCGCGTGCTCGCGCGAGCGCGGCGAGCGCGTCGGGCAGGGTGTCACCATCGATGGGACGCTTCGGTCTCATAAGGCGCGCGGGTACCCTCCTCGCCCCGTGGTTACACACCGACCTGGCGGTGCGGGGGCGCCACGCGAACCACAGGGACTACGGGCCCTACGGGGCGCTACAGCCGCTCGAACAGGCGCAACGCCTGCTCGGCCGCGCGGGCGCGCACCTCGGAGGGGTCGACGCGCGTCGCGACCCCTCCCGCGAGGACCTGTTCGCCGTCGACCCAGACGTCGAGCGCGCGCACCCCGGGCGTGAAGGCGAGGTGCCACGGGTCGTCCACCTCGTCGGAGCTCCAGCGCACCCGGTCCTCGAGCGCCTCGGGCACGAGTGCCCAACCTCCCGCGAGCCACGCCCACGCCTCCGAAGGCGTGGACAGCACGTCGTCTTCTCGCGCCTTCACGTACGCGATACGGAATTCCTCGAGCATGTCCGCGCCGATGCCGTCGCTGCCGAGCACCACCGGCCCCGTCCAGCTCCGCGGACGCGCGTAGCCCACCGCGTTGTGCATGTTGGACCTGGCGCAGTGGGCGAGCGTCGTCCGTTCGAACGGACGGGGCACGGGGCGAGAGAGATGGACGCCGTGTGCGACCAACCAGCTGTCGTCCACGAGGTCGCCGAGCCGTGCCGGCGCGTCGGCGTCGACCGTTCCCTCGGCGACGTGCACGTGCACGCCGACGCCGAGGTCCCGCGCGAGCCCCGTCGCGGCGTCGAGCGTCGCGTCGGTGCACGTGAAGGCAGCGTGGATGCCGACCATTCCGGCGCCTCCTGAGCGAAGGAACCGCTCGTTCTCGTCGAGCCCGCGGCGAGCGCCTTCCGCTCCGTGGCGGTCGGTGACTCCGTAGCAGCAGCGCACGTGCACGCCGACCTCGGCGCAGGCGTCGCTGATGACCTCGAGGCTGCCCTCGATGGCCGACGGGCTCTCGTGGTGGTCGACGATCGCCGTCGTGCCGCATTCGAGCGCCTCGAGCGCGCCAAGCATGGCGGACCAGCGCACCATCTCGAGGTCGAGCGCGGTGTCAAGGCGCCACCAGATCTGCTCGAGGATCTCGAGGAAGGTGGCGGGCGTGCGCGGCGGCGCGGGCATGCCGCGTGCGAGGGCCGAGTACAGGTGGTGGTGGCCGCAGACGAGCCCTGGCGTCGTGTCCCCCACCGGCGCAGCCTCGCCGAGGCCGCTCGGGCTGTCAACCATGCGAGGTCCCGACGAGCGGCACGGTACAGTCGCCGAGCGATGCTTCGCACGGGTCGCGCGGACGTGGCCGACTGGGTGATCGAGGGCGCGGCCATCGCGACGGTCGACGCCTCCGGCACCGAGCACGCGACGGGCCACCTCGTCGTCTCCGCCGGGAGCGTCGCGGCGGTCGGCGCCGGCCCTGCGCCCGCGCCGGTCGTGCCCGCCGGGGCCCGTCGCGTCGACGGGACGGGCTGCCTCCTCACTCCCGGCTTCGTGAACACCCATCATCACTTCTCGCAGTGGCTCACGCGGGGCATGGCCGCCGACTCCGAGCTGTTCGGCTGGCTGACCGAGCTGTACCCCTCGTGGGCGTGCCTCACCGCGGAGCTCGAGCACGCCGGCGCGCTCGGTGCCCTCGCGGTGCTGGCCACCAGCGGCTGCACGACCACGATGGACCATCAGTACGTGTTCCCGAAGCACGGGGGCGACCTGCTCGCCGCGGAGGTCGAGGCGGCAGCCCGTGTCGGCCTGCGGTTCCATCCGGCACGCGGCTCGATGGACCTCGGCCGGTCCGCGGGGGGCCTGCCGCCCGACGAGGTCGTCGAGGACACCGACGCCGCCCTCGACGCGACCGACGACGCGATCTCGCGGTTCCACGACCCCTCGCCCGGCGCGATGGTGCGTGTCACGGTCGCGCCGTGCTCCCCGTTCTCCGTCACCCCCGAGCTCATGACCGGCGCGGCGGAGCTCGCCCGCAGGCGGGGCGTCCGCCTCCACACCCACCTCGCCGAGACGACCGACGAGGACTCCTACTGCAAGGAGCGGTACGGCTGCACGCCGACCCAGTACGCCGAGTCGCTCGGTTGGCTCGGGGGGGACGTGTGGGTCGCGCACGGGGTCCACCTGGACGCGGCGGCGCGTGCACGGTTGGGCGCGACCGGAACGGGCGTCGCGCACTGCCCGAGCTCCAACGGCCGACTGGGCGCGGGCACTGCGCCCGTGCCCGAGCTCCTGGCCGCCGGGGTGGCGGTCGGCCTCGGGGTGGACGGTTCCGCGTCGAACGAGTCGGGGGAGTTGTGGGCCGAGGTGCGGGGGTCGCTCCTCGCTGCGAGGGCGCGCGCGGGAGCCTCGGCGCTCGGGACGCGCGAGGCGCTCCGGATGGCGACGATGACAGGTGCGCGCTGCCTCGGTCGCGAGGACGAGCTCGGGTCCCTCGAACCCGGCAAGCTCGCCGACGTGGCCCTATGGCGCCTCGACACGGTCGCGCACGCAGGCATCGGCGACCCCGTCGCCGCGCTCGTCCTCGGGGCGCGCCCTGCGCTCGCGCTCCTGCTCGTCGGGGGCCGTGCGGTGGTGGAGCACGGCGAGCTCGTAACGCTGGACGCGGACGCCGTCGCGCGGGAAGTCACCCACGCGGTGAGGAGGCTCGGTGAGCGACGCGACGCGGAGTGTCTACCCGGGGCCTGAACCCGGGGCGCCATCTGAGGCTTGCTAGCCGGATCGACTGTGGCGGGAGACGGGTGCGGCGGCAACGGCTTCGCCGATGGCTTCGCCTTCAGGTCCAACCAGACGAGACGCATCTGCATCGAAGTAGTATCCGATTCCTCGAACCGTGACGATGTGACACGGGTGAAGAGGATCGACCTCCACCTTCTGCCTGAGACGGCGGACGTGCACATCGAGGGTCTTTGTGTCCGTGATCGGTTCTCCCCATAGCTGGGTAAGCAGCTCTTCCCGCGTCCGAATACGACCGGGCTCGAGCGCCAGCGCCACCAACAAGTCGTACTCGCGGGCGGCGAAATGCACTTGGGTACCCCGTACATCGACTCGTCGGCGGTCTGGATAGATGACGAGCGGTCCGATGTTCATGCCAGTCCCGATGTCACGTGCGCGCCACTTCCGCACGAGCTCGATTCGAACTACCACTTCATCGACGTCGACGGGTTCACTGACGAAATCAGCCACACCAAAGCGGATTGCGTCGACGAGCTGAGGCTCGAACACATGGGAGACCACAAGAACGACTGGCGAAGACGTAGATCCGAGAAGACGGGAGCATACAGAGAGGTACTGCTCTTCAGAAGAGACATCGAAGATGATCGCGTCCGGCCTGCCAATCGTGAATGTAGGGTGTTGGAGCATCCCGTAGTCCGCACAACTCACCCTGTATCCCGACGCGAGCAGCGCAGCGCTGAGCCTGTCGCGAAGTAGAGCTCCTGCGTCGACGAGCAGCAGGATCTCGCCGATCCCCACAGGTCTCCTGGCCAGGGCAGAGGAACCCTTTTGCATCGGCTGCACACCGCTCGACCGCCCCTGCGGAAGCCGGAGGTTAGCCGAACCGGCCTTGAACATAGTCCGAAGTCCGTTGGTCAGTAGGTGATCCGAAGATCTGGTCGGTAGGTCCCACTTCGATCAGCTCGCCGGCGCGGTCGTCCCCCATCAGCATGAACGCGCACCGGTGGGAGACGCGAGATGCTTGTTGCATGTTGTGCGTCACGATGACCATCGTCACCCTGTCCGACAATTCGTCGATCAGCTCCTCTATCCGTCTCGTCGCTTGCGGATCTAGAGCAGAGGTCGGTTCGTCCATCAGAAGCACTTCCGGCTCGACGGCGAGTGAACGGGCAATGCACAACCTCTGCTGTTCACCGCCGGACAGCACACCCGCGCGAGCGGTCATGCGGTTCCGGACACTCTCCCAGAGTGCGGCAGCGATGAGCGCCGACTCCGCGGCCTCGTCGAGAAGCGACTTCTTGCGAACCCCATTGAAGCGCAGTCCGGACACCACGTTGTCGTAGATCGACATGGCCGGGAACGGGTTCGGCCGCTGGAAGACCATGCCTACGCGAGATCGAAGAAGCGTTGGATGCAGTGCGCCGCCATAGATGTCGGTGCCATTTAGCAGAACCGAACCGGTGACCCTGGCAGAGGAGACCGTGTCGTGAAGCCGGTTGAGGGCCCGCAAGAGGGTGGTCTTGCCCGACCCCGAGGGTCCGATGAGTGCCGTGACCCGTTTCTCGGGCACGTCGAACGTCACGTCCCGCACCGCCAGCTTGCCAGAGAAGCTCACCGAGACCTTCCGAAGCATGAGGATGCTCTCGGGCTCGGGCTCGGAGGATGCGGCAGCGGGCGGGAGCGCGTCGAGGGTCGCACTCGCCACCTCCGGTTGATCGACCACGCTAGGCCCGCCTTCCGAGCCGAGCCGAAGCGGTCCTTCCCGCCACGGAAAGGATGAGGATGAAGAGGAGGAGGAGCAGTCCCGTCCCCCAGGCGATTCTCTGCAGTGTGGGGTAGGCCTGAATGCCATTAAGGTAGATGGTGAGCGGCATCGCCGCCATGGGCTGCATAGGCGAAGCCGTGAAGTACTGGCTGCCGATCGCGGTGAAGAGGAGCGGTGCCGATTCGCCTGCGCCGCGGGCTACAGCGAGAAGGATGGCGGTGAACAGTCCCGACGCCGCCGTAGGAATCAGAACCCTGCGGGCGATCGAGGCCCGTTTCGCCCCTAGTGCGAGTGCGGCTTCACCTAGGTCCCCAGGCACAGTGCGGAATGCTCCGTCACTTGCGCGTACGAGGATGGGGACCATGATGACCGCGATACCGAATGCGCCCGCGATCGCCGAGAAGTGGTGCATGGTGTTGACGATGATGCCGTAGGCAAAGATGCCAACCACGATCGACGGGATACCGGCCATCACGTCTGCGGCGAAACGGATACCCGCCGCGATCTTGGAATGGGACTGCGACACGTAGAGCCCGATGGCGAGCGCGAGTGGAATCGAAGCTGCGGCTGCCATCCCATCGATGATGAGGGATCCCACGATGGAGTTCAGGATCCCCCCTCCAGGAATCCCTTCCGGGGTCGGGGCGTGGGTGAAGAAGTCGGCTGACCAGACCGGCGCTCCCCGCACGATCGTGTACCCCACCACTCCGACGAGAGGTATCAGGGCAAGGGCCACACAGATCACGCAAAGCACCATCGCAACGCTCGAACGCCGCTGCCGACGAGCCAACGAGGCAGCCGCGACGCGTTGGATCTCTTCGCGACGGGCAAGCATCGGGTCGGCTGCCAAGACACTCATGCGGCGGACACGTGAGTACGGCCAACGGAACGAACCAGCAAGCGTGCTGCAACGTTGACAAGGAGAGACATCACCAACAGCAACACGGCGATCGCAATCAACGACTGGAGCTCGAACGGCTCAACCGCCTCCGTGAACTGGTTGGCGATGATCGACGCCATCGTCGCGGCCGGGGAAAACAGGGAATGCGCCAGCGAGGGAGTGTTGCCAATGATCATCGCCACTGCCATCGTCTCGCCGAAGGCACGCCCGATCGACAACGTCACCGCTCCGAGTATCCCGGTCCTCGCATGCGGAACGACCACGCGCCAAAGGGTCTGCCATCGAGTCGCGCCGAGAGCCAGCGCCCCTTCGATCTGCTCCGAGGGGACGGCCATCAGCACGTCTCGCGAAATTGCGACCATCGTCGGCAGGACCATGACGGCCAGGATGATCCCCGCAAGAAGAAGGCCGATCCCTATCTCCGGTCCGCTGGCCGGGCCGGAATGGCCGAAGATGAACCCGATCACCGGCTCGATGATCGTGCGTGACCACGGCGCGACCACGAGAAGGCCCCACAATCCGTAGATGACGCTCGGTACGGCCGCCAACAATTCGACGGCCGTACCGAGCACTAGACGTAGTCGCTTCGGCAGCAGGTAGGCGAGACTGAGGGCGGTTCCCAGTCCGATCGGGATCGCGATCATCATGGCGATCGCGGTCGTCTCGAGCGTCCCGACGATGAACGGAAGTGCGCCGTAACTCGTGGTGACGGGGTTCCACTGCGTCCCGGTGACGAAGGCGAAGCCGAAATGCGCAAAGGCTGGGGCAGCCTGGTAGACGAGGTCCGCCGCCAGCCCCAGGAGCAACGCCAGGAAGATGACGACGGCGGCGCCGAGCAACGCACGAAAGAGACCGTCCGGAACGGTCGGCCGACGAACAGCCAGTCGACCGGGCAAGGACGGTCCCTCTCGTGCAGACCCCAAAATCCCCGTTCCCGCCGATTGGGTCACGCTGTCTTGATCACGCGCCCTTGGCGTACTTCGCGGCCAGTGCCGGCGTGAGCAGCTGCTTGCCCTTGGACCCTACGACCTCTTCCAGGGTGGACTGGGCCAGCGCCTGGATTGCCGAAGGAAGCGGCACGTACGACAGCTGCTTTGCGTACTTCTGTCCGGGGTGCGTCAGCCACTGGAGCAATTCCACGGTCGCCAGGCCAGAAGCTGTGTTCTTCTGCTTCTTGTAGACGAGCGCCCAGCTGAAGGTGGAGATGGGGTAGGCGTCGTCGCCGGTCTTGGCTTGCGCCGCCGATGCCTTCAAGTCCGTGATCGAGAAATCTGTCCACGTCACCTTGGGCTTCAACGCAGCTTCGTTGGCAACCGTTGTCAAGGATGGCGACACGTACTTCCCCGCCGGGTTGAGCACCGCGCAGTAGCTGAAGTGGTTCACCAGGGCGTAGTCCAGCTCCACGTAGCCGATGGCGCCCGGCGTGTCGGCGATCAATCCGGCCACGCCCTCATTGCCCTCGCCGCCCACGCCAACCGGCCAGGCGACCGTCTTTGTCACGCCCACCTTCGTCTTCCAGGTCGGCGAGACCTTGGCGAGGTATGTGGTGAAGGCGTACGTCGTCCCGCTTCCTGTGGCTCGGTGGACGATGGTGATGGCTTCATTCGGAAGGGAAGCTGTGGGGTTCAGCTTCTTCAGTGTCGCGCTGTCCCAGTTCTTGATCTGTCCGAGGAAGATCTTGGCCAGGACCGGGCCGGTGATGTGGAGCCCACTCGACACGCCATACACGTTGTACGAGATCGATATGCCGCCCAGCGCGACCGGGACCTGCAGGACGCTGCCGCCGGTCGCGAGCTTGATCTCTGTCTTGTTCATCGGGACGTCGCTCGCACCGAAGTTGACGTCTTGTGCCTCGAACTCCTTTTGGCCACCGCCACTCCCGATCGAGGCGTAGTTGACCGTGACCCCGGTACTCGCCTTGTAATGGTAGAAGGCGAGCGTGAAGAACGGCTGATCGAAGGTCGAGCCGGCAGCGGTCAGGGTGACCGCTGCCCCTGCGACCGACTCGCCGACGGTCGCGAGGATGGTCGTTGCTCCCAGAAGGGCCGCCGTACCTGCGAGAAGAGCCCGAACGGAAGGTCTCCTCGTCCGTTCCCCCCCACGGGACCTCGTACGCAATGACGTCACGCGCATTAAGTACCTACCTCCTCGAGCCGGTGACCGGATGCATTGCCGCTTGGTTTAGCGTCACTAGGTAACACGAGAGCGACGCGCAGGGAAACAACGCCTTAACTTTCTCTGAAAGAACCGTCCCTGAAAGGTCTGCTGGCTGAGCTTCTCCGCGCATTGTCCGGAGTGTGTCCGGTCAGGATCGTCTGCCAGCTGCGACGCAACGCGCCACCTCACGTCGCGGCCTGGGTTGACCAACAGACGGAGTGGTGTCCAACCGCGCGAATGTGCGTCTTCATACGCGTCGCGTACCTTGCATTGCAAACACGGGCGAGCTA
>JASHYA010000136.1 GCA_030043315.1 Acidimicrobiales bacterium | reverse complement strand
AGCCCGGTGGTGAGAAGCCCACCGACGAGCGGCCCCACGGCGAACGAACCCCCGATGGTCGCCCCGTAGGCAGCGAAGGCGGCGGCGCGATCCTTGGCCACCGGCGAGACGTCAGCCAACACGGCGAGGGACGTCGCGAACATCACGGCTGCACCGAGGCCCTGGAATCCACGGGCGACGTCGAGGACGGCGATACTGCCCGCCGAAGCGCACAGCACCGACGACACGGTGAAGACCACCAGACCGAGGCGCAGCCCCCGCCGTCTCCCGAACCGGTCGGCGAGCGAACCGGCCGTAAGGGCGCAGGCGGCGAGGACGACCGTGTACGCGTCGACGACCCACTGGAGTGCGGTGATCCCGCTGTGGAGGTCGCGGGCGATGCGCGGAAGGGCGGTGTTCACGACGGCGACGTCGAGCATGAGCATGGCGGTGGCGATGCAGACGATCGTGACCGTTCGCCGTTGGCTCATCACTTCCCCCCTTCCAGTGGCCTGACAGCGGTCCGCTCCTGCGGCCTGCTGTTCGATCGCTGTTCGATCGCTCGACCGAGGTTCTCGTGAGCATGCCGGCAGGCTCTTGGTCCGCACTTGGGCGTCGCTGAGCACCACACCAAGTCGGACCAAGTGAGCGCCAAGCGCGAGCCGTGACGGTGGGCGCGTGTCCGTCGATGGCGTCTTCGGGTTTCCTGAGTCAGTTCTTCTCACCCGCAGGGCACGCGCAGCCGACCTCCCCGTCCTGAGGCATCTGCTGCGGGGAGCGGGCGTCGCCGATGAAGTGAGTGGCGAGCTCCTCGGCAGCGGCGGTGTCCTCGTGCTCGACGACGTGGCCGCGCCGCCGGGCCAAGCTCCGCTGGGCGCAGTGGCTCTGAGACTGGACCCTTCGGGACGGAGGGCCACCCTGTGCGGCGCGGCCATCAGGACCGAGGCCCGCCGCAGAGGTCTCGGCCGACGCCTGCTCGCTGACTGCACCGCCTGGCTCCAGGCCCAGGGCTACCAACAGCTGATCGCCTACGTCCGACCCGGATCGACAGACTCCGCCTTCCTGGTCTCCTGCGGTTTCTCGCCGGTGGAAGCAGAGGAAGGTCCGCCGGCGGCGCATCCAAGGGTCCTTCCCGAGCGGACCGTGGGAGACTGCCGTGGGTACGCGCGCGACCTGTAGGCGTGGGTGGACAGCGGAGGCTCTCGGGGACATGCGAGCACGGCCTGACGCCAGACTCGAGGTGGGAATCCTTGGTGACCTCGTCGTTCGGCGTGCCGGAGAACCGGTCGCGCTGGGACCGCGCCTCCAGCGGGCTTTGCTGGCGCTGCTGGCCGTGGACGTCGGCAGGGTCCTGCCAGTCGACCGCTTGATCGAGCTGCTTTGGGGACACGAGCCGCCGCCGGCGGCGACGGCATCCCTGCAGGCCTACATCTCCCAACTTCGGCGTCTGCTCGAGCCCGATCGTCCCGCCCGTGCACCCGCCAACGTCCTACGCACCCGCGAGCCCGGCTACGTGCTCGAGCTCGAGGACGAGGCGGTGGACGCCGAGCGCTTTCGCCGGCTGGCGAGCGTTGGGCGCGACGCGCTCGCCAGCGGCGCCCTGAGTGAAGCGCTGGAGGACTTCGGGGCCGCGCTGGCGTTGTGGCGGGGCGACCCACTGGCAGAGTTCGCTGCCGAGCCGTGGGCGATCCCGGTCTTCACCCGGCTGGTCGAGGAGCACGAGACGGTGCTCGAGGACCGGGTGGATGCATGGCTGGCCCAAGGCCGCCACGCCGAGGTGATCGGCGATCTCGAGTCCATGGTGGCAGCCGAGCCCTTCCGGGAACGTCGCTGGGCCCAGCTCATGCTGGCGCTGTACCGCTCCGGTCGTCAGGCCGACGCCCTTCGCGCGTATTCGCGGTGCCGACACAGGCTCACCGACGAGCTCGGCATCGAACCTGGAAGCGAGCTCCGCCGGCTGGAACAAGCGGTCCTCGACCATGACCCCTCACTCGAGCTCGCCACGCTGACCACGAGGCCGTCCACGGGCGGGGTTCCTACCGAGAGCCAGCACGCCGAGGTCGAACACACTTCGGCCGCGGCACCGGGTCGAGCTCCGGCACATGGGCTCGTGGCCCGCGAGGTCCAGCTGCAGCGCGTCGCCGAGCGGCTGTCCGAGCTCCCGGACCGAGGAGGGGCGATCGTCTTCGTGGGAGAGCCCGGCGCCGGCAAGACGGTGCTCGCGGAAGCTGCAGCCGAGATGGCGCGGGCTGCCGGAACCTTGATCGGCTGGAGCCGATGCGTCGACTCCGAGGGTTCCCCGGCGTTGTGGCCGTGGTTCGAGCTCTTGCGCGGACTCCCCCCGGGGCAGGACGTCGACGCCGCCCTGGCTCTGCTCCGAGGGGAACGTGCTACCGCGGATCCGGATCACGGCGGGCCGTTCGCAGCGTACGAGGCCGTGTTGGCCGCGTTGCGAGAGGCGACGGCAGGCCAACCGCTCGTGGCGGTCATCGACGACCTGCACGCCGCCGACGTGTCGTCGCTCAAGCTCCTGGAGACGATCAGCGGAGATCTCCATCGTCTTGGCGCGCTGTTCATCCTCACGCTGCGAGACACCGAGCCCGTCGCGCATGTCGGCGGCGTGTTGGGAGAACTGGTTCGCCACCTCGGGGTCGAACAGTTGCTGGTTCCCGACCTCGACCAGACCGGAGTCGCTGAGCTCGCGGAGCAATTCACCGGAGCGGAAATCAACGAAGAGTCCGCCGCCGCCCTCTACGAGCGCACCGGCGGCAATCCGTTCTACGTCGTCGAGCTGTTGCGCCTGTTGCGCAGCGAGCGGCATTCAGCGCTCCTCGACGCAGCGGATGTGACCACCTTGGGCGTTCCGAGCGGAGTGCGCGACGTCATCGACCGCCGTCTGTTGCGGCTTCCCTCCGACACGCGTTCACTGTTGGCCATCGCGGCCGCCGCGGGGCGGAGGCTCGACTTCGACCTTCTCGAACACACCGGAGGGATCGACACCGAGCAGCTCATGTTGGGCCTGGAGCCGGCTGTCGCTGCGGGAATCCTGGTCGAGCGGGCCGACACCTGGGGATACGAGTTCCGTCACGGCCTCATAGAGGAGACCATCTGCGGCGGACTCGGGCCGCTCGGCCGGGCCCGTCTCCACGCCCGGATCGCCAATTCCATCGAGGAGCTGCGCGACCCGAGCTCGGGAGAGGCCCTCGTCGCGCTCGCCTACCATCAGCTGGCCGCCGGGCCGTTCGGGGACCCGGCGAAGGCCGTCGACTTCTCGCGTCGAGCAGCGCGCTGGTCCGTCCGCAAGAGCGCGTGGGCCGACGCCGAGGGGCACCTCCGGCAAGCTCTCCTGACGACCGAACACGATCGGGATACCGAGCCCGTCCAGTGCGAGATCCTCATCGAGCTCGGGACCGCGTTGCGCCACCAAGGCGACATCAAGGCGGCACACGCTGCCCTGTACCGGGCGATCGACATCGCCGACCAGCTCGGTGACGAGGACCGCCTCCTACTCGCGGTCGCAGCCTTCGGGGAAGTGGCGCTGTGGGGAGCTCGGGCCTGGGGAGGACCCGATGCTCGATTGATCGGCCTGCTCGACCACCAGCTCAAGCGTGCGGACCTCGAAGACGTGACGCGAGCGCGCCTACTGGCCACGCTCAGCATCGAGCTCTATCACGGCCAGCGCGACGCGGAGTGCTGGAGCTGCGCAGAAGAGGCACTCAACATCAGCCGACGCCTTGGCGACCCCCACGTGTACGGAATGGCCGCGGCGGCGGTGCTCCGTGCAGCCGATGGGCCCGACCACCAGACCGAGCGGCGGGCGCTCATCGACGAGATCGCTGCGGGTGCCGGACCGCCAGTGACGTCCAGAGTCGAAGCCGTCGTACGAGCGCACCGCCTGGCCCTCTTGCTCGGCGCGGGCGACATCGCGGCCTTCGACGCAGAGTTCTCCCGCGTGCACGAGCTGACCGTGAAGTTGCGCTCCCGAGAGCTCCAGGCGCAGCTGATCATGTCCCAGGCGTGTCGCGAACTCGTACTCGGCCGCATCGCCGAGTGCCTGGAGGTGTTCAACCGCAGCTACACGCTGCTGACGGAGCTGTCCGTCAACTGGGCGCAACCGACGTTGTTCGTGGCCCAACTGTGTGTGTACCAGGCCTGCGGGCAATTCGCTGCCAATCTCGACAGGTTCTTGTCCCAGTTGGAGCAACCGGAGCATCCATCGCTCCCGCAGTTTGCCGCGCCTGCGGCCGCCCTCGCCTACGTGCAGCTGGGAGACTTCGACGCTGCCAGGGCACTCGCTGATCGCACCTTTTCGCCACCCGCCCGGGTCTGGACTTGGATCCTGCCGATGGCTCTCTGGGCCCAAGTGGCTGCGAGAGTGGGATCACCCGACCCGGGCTGGCTCTACGACGAGCTCCTCCCGTTTTCCGGCGAACTTGCACTTGCCGGCTCCGCAGGTGTGGACGCGGGGGGAGCCGTGGACAGCCTTTTGGCGGGACTCGCCGCCTTCATTGGTCGACGGGATGAGGCGCTACGCCACGCCCGTGAGGGGCTGGCACTTGAACGGCGCGCCGGCGCGAAAGCCTGGTTCGCTCGCACGTCGATGCTCATCGCGGAGCTCGAGGCAGACTGACTGACGCCAGCGACGCCGGCGACGCCGGCGACGCCGGCGACGCGAGACGAACCTGAGACTTCGCGATCGGCCTGGAGCACCTATCGAGGGGACACGAAGAGCACGTCATGAAAGCCGCCGTGGTCACCGACTTCTCCCGGCCTCGGCCGGATCAACTGGATGACGCTGCAGACTGCTCGGTAGACCCCCATCGGCATCCGACCGGGGACGACGATGTGCTCGTGAGCGGCAAGCTCTATCTCGCCGGCGGCGAGTGGACTGGCACGCTTGCGGGGCGAGCGCTAGGAGAACCTGACCGTGGATCCTAAGAGATCGGCCACCAGGTACTGCATGGTCGGCTC
>JASHYA010000135.1 GCA_030043315.1 Acidimicrobiales bacterium | reverse complement strand
GAGCTCGTCTACGCGGGCATCCAGGCTCCCTGAGCCGACAGCCGGCACCGCACCACGAGCCAGGCGGCAACCGAGCCCCCCGACTCACCCTCGAGAGACGTAACGGCTGCCGGCGACCCAGAACCGCCACTCCAGCTCGGTCGCACGGCTGATCCCGACCCGCGGTCCGCGTGTGAGCGCGGCGCCCGACGGCGGCGGCACCCCGTCGTCGACGAGGCGCACCGGCGACGCCGCCGACAGGAGGTCCACGCCGTCGTGCTCCTTGCCGATGCCGAGCGCGCACGTGAGGTTGGCGGGCCCTCTGCACAGGTCGCGCTCCGGTGGTGGCGTCCCTGCCCGGCGGCGCACGGCCCTCGCCTTCTCCATCTCCTCGACCTCGGCCACCGGCTCGAGCGCGCGCAGGAGCACGGCGCCGGCGACGCCGACTTCCCCGCAGACGACGTTGGCGCACCAGTGCATGCCGTAGGAGAAGTAGACGTACAGCAACCCGGCGCGGCCGAACATCGTCGCGTTGCGCGCGGTGCGGCCGCGGAAGGCGTGCGACGCCGGGTCGCGCTCGCCGTAGTACGCCTCGACTCCTCCACCCACGCGCTCGCCAACGCAACGCTCCCCTACACGTTGGATCCCGCCAACCGCGGCTGGCAGGACGCTGTCCGGCTCGACGAGCCGCTCGCCAGGGCGTCAACGTCGTCCGCGGCAAGATCACCTGCGAGCCGGTTGCCGAAGCCCACGGGCTCCCCTACACCCCGCTCGCGCAGGTGCTCTGAGCGCACGGTCGCGGCAACGCTCGACATCGGGGTTGGGGCTCCCGCGTCCCCCGGCCCCCGCCAGTCACGACCGCCACCGTCCCGGCCAGATCGAACAACTCAGCCGGCCCCGTCACCCCGTCCCCGTGCTCACGGTCGGCTGGACCGGGCGGTCGGCTACGCCGATCGAGTTACGAGGAGCCGGCCAGGACCAATAGCGTCCACCAGGTCGGTCGTCGACGGACCACGCCCAACATGGCGCTCTCCGCTCCTCCTCTAGACTGCACCCCTCCGATCGGCCGACGATCCGGTGAACGGGGGGTAGGTCCTTGCGACACATTGAGATTCCCGACCGGGCTCAGGTGGGCCGGTTGCTCGCACACCGCGGCCCGTCCAGCGTGTCCATCTATGTCGCCACCGATCCGGCGTCGCCCGGTGACGCGGAGCGAATCGAATTCAAGAACTTGGCCGCTGAGGCGGGGCGCCAGCTCCGCGACGCAGGCTTCACGAGCAGAGATCTGGTGCCGTTGCAGGAAGAGATGGCGGACCTGATCGACGACGACACGTTTTGGCGCTACCAGGCGCGCAGTCTCGCCACGTTCGCCACTCCGGCATCCCTCGTGACCTTCCGGCTGCCAAACCGCCTTGTCTCCACCGTTGAGGTTTCCGATCGCTTTTTCGTCAAGCCCCTTCTCCGTTCCGTGACCTTCCCCCAGGTGGCCCTGGTTCTGGCTCTGGCGCAGGAAGCAGTGCGCCTCGTAGAGGTCACGGCCGACGCCGGGCCGTGGGAGGTGCGCCTCAGCGACTTGCCCACCGACGTGGCGGGCGCGGTTGGTAAGTCCTCGATCGCCGATCGTGCCCCTTCCGGGCGGATCCAGGGTTCCGAGGGCCAAAAGGTGCGGATGCGCCAGTATGCGCGGTTGATCGAGCAGGCGCTGCGTCCGATCCTGGCCGGTGGGGACGTGCCCTTGATCCTGGCAGGCACCGAGCCCTTGGAGAGCATTTACCGATCGGTCAACACCTACCCCAACCTGGTGGCGACGAGCATCCAGGGCAACCCCGAGGCCACCACCGACGCCGAGCTGGCGGAGAGCGCTCGAACCGTGCTCGATGAGGTGTACGCGTCTGAGCTAGCGGAGCTCGGCAAGCTATGGGATCTGCGCACCGGCCAGCGTCGCACCCTGACCGACGTGGCGGATGTCGCACGAGCCGCCACGTTCGGCGCGGTCGACACGGTGTTGGTCGACATCGATGCGGTGGTGCCCGGAACGGTCGACGAGGAAACGGGCGCGGTGAACTTCGCCCCGACGAGCGCTGCGAGCTATGGCGTCATAGACGAGATCGCCCGCCGGGTGTGGCTCAACAGTGGCCGGGTCCTTGCCGTCCGGCAGGACGACGTCCCCAGCGATCAGGGCATCGCAGCCATCCTCAGATACACCGCGGCATGACGGCAGATGCCCTCTCGCCCACGGCCGAGTTAGATGAGACGGGAACCAGGTTCACGCCGATCGGCTCTGTCTCGCCTGTCGCAGACCAGACGGCCGTAACAGTGACGCGGGAGGGCCGTGTAACGAATGTAACGAAACAGTCGCGTCGGCCCCCGGGTGACCAGCCGCCGCATCGTGGAGCTCCTCTACGCGAGCATCCGGGCTCCCTGAGCCGACCGCCGGCACCGCACCCTCGAGCCAGGCGGCAGCTGAGCCCCTCGACTCACCCCCGAGAGACGTAACGGCTGCCCGCCACCCAGAACCGCCACTCCAGGTCGGTCGCACGGCTGATCCCGACCCGCGGTCCGCGTGCGAGCGCGGCCCCCGAAGGCGGCGGCACGCCGTCGTCGACGAGACGGACCGGCGACGACGGCGAGAGGAGGTCCACGCCGTCGTGCTCCTTGCCGATGCCGAGCGCGGAGGTGAGGTTGGCGGGCCCCCTGCACAGGTCGCGCTCCGGTGGTGGCGTCCCGCCCCGACGGCCTGCTGCCCTTGCGGTCGCCATCTCGTCGATCCCGGCCACCGGCTCGAGCGCGCGCAGGAGCACGGCGCCGGCGACGCCCTCTTCCCCGCAGACGACGTTGGCGCACCAGTGCATGCCGTAGGAGAAGTACACGTACAGCAACCCGGCGCGGCCGAACATCGTCGAGTTGCGCGCGGTGCGGCCGCGGAAGGCGTGCGACGCAGGGTCGCGCTCGCCGTAGTACGCCTCGACCTCCACGATGCGCGCGGCCCTGTCGCCCCGGATCAGGAGTTTGCCGAGAAGGAGCGGCGCGACGTCGGGCGGGTCGGGCGTGAGCAAGTCGCGCGCCACGGGCGGAGCTGCACGAGCGGCACGTGCCAGCGGCACCGGTCAGGCGCGCGGCGGAGGCGGGGCGTGGCCGGCGGCGTGCTCGGCCGCTGCGCCCCCCGGTGCCGACCCTGCTCCCGGCGCGGTGTCCGGGACGGGGGAGGCGTACAACGTCTGGACGTGGATCTCGAGACGGGAACGATCGACGTCCAGCCTGCGCACGAACCGCTCGACCTGCTCGGCCACCGCCACTGGGCCCGCACCCCCTGGCGTGGTCCGCCGGCTCACGGGCACGCCGGGCTCGAGCAGTTGGGCCCCCGCGTCACCGAGGTCCGGGTGGGCCTGGACGAGCTCGACCAGGGGCACGTGGCGCGCGATCGACTCGCGCACGAGGCCGGCGACGAGCGCGTGCGCCTGGCGGAACGGCGTGCCCCGCGCGACGAGGAGCTCCGCGAGGTCGACGGCTGCCGACGTCGGCCCGTCAGCCGCCGCCTGCATCCGCTCCTGGTGCCACTCGGCGGTCGCGTAGAGCCCGGCGAGCGCGCGGAGCACCGCTCGCACCTGCGCCACCGCGTCGAACAGCGGCTCCTTGTCTTCCTGCAGATCGCGGTTGTACGCGAGCGGCAGGCCCTTCAAGGTCGTGAGCATCCCGGTGAGATGGCCGACCAGCCTGCCGGTCTTCCCCCGGGCGAGCTCCGCCACGTCCGGGTTCTTCTTCTGAGGAAGCATCGAGCTCCCGGTCGCGTAGGCGTCCGCGAGCGTGCAGAACCCCCATTCCTCGCTCGACCAGAGGACCATCTCCTCGCCCATTCTCGAGAGATGGACCCCGAGCAGCGCGAGATCGAACAGCGCCTCCGCCACGAAGTCGCGGTCGCTCACCGCGTCGAGGGAGTTCTCGAAACGGGAGGCGAAGCCGAGCTGCTCGGCGACGAAGTCCGGGTCGAGCGGGAGCGACGAGCCGGCGAGCGCGCCCGCGCCGAGGGGTGACACGTCGAGGCGCTCGACGGTCGCGACCAGACGGTCGACGTCACGCGCGAGGGCCCAACCGTGGGCGAGAAGGTGGTGCGCGAGCAGGACGGGCTGGGCCCGCTGCATGTGGGTGTAGCCGGGGAGGTAGGCGTCGCCCGCTTCCGTCGCACGGCGCAGCAACACCTCCTGGAGCGCGACCACCTCGCCCGCGACCTCCAGCAACGAGCGACGCGACCAGAGCCGCAGGTCGGTCGCGACCTGGTCGTTGCGGCTGCGACCCGTGTGGAGCTTGGCGCCGGTATCGCCCGCGAGCTCCGTGACGCGCCGTTCGACCGCCGTGTGGACGTCCTCGTCGGTCGGGAGGAACACGAAGATCCCTGAGGCGAGCTCGGCCCCGACCTGGCCGAGTGCCTCGAGGAGCACCGACGCCTCTTCATCGGAGAGGATCCCCGCCTTTGCGAGCCCTCGCACGTGCGCCTTGGAGCCGGCGATGTCGTCGATCGCAAGCTCGCTGTCGAACGACACGCTCACAGAGAGCTCGGCAACCTCGCCCGCCATCTCCCCGGCAAGCCGGCCCTGCCAGAGGGTCACGACTTCGCGCGCCCCTCGCCCTGCCGCGCCGCCCAGGTGGCGACGCCGAGGCCCCACAGGCGGACGAACCCTTCGGCGTCCTCGTGACGGAAGGTGTCCCCGGCGTCGTAGGTCGCGAGGCCCTTGTCGTAGAGCGCGACGGGGCTGCGCCGCCCGACGACGGTGCCCGCTCCGGGTGGCGCAAAGCGCAGCTTGACCTCCCCGGTCACGTGGCGCTGGGTCTCGGTCATGAACGCGTCCAGGGCCTGCTTGAGCGGTGAGAACCACATGCCGTCGTAGACGAGCTCTGCCCACCTCGGCTCGAGGCGGGCCTTTTCGTGCTGGAGGTCTCGCTCCAAGGTCAGATCCTCGAGGTCGGCGTGGGCCATCACCAGCGCGAGCGCGGCCGGGCACTCGTAGATCTCCCGGCTCTTTATCCCGACACGGCGGTTCTCGACCATGTTCAGCCGGCCGAAGCCGGTGGACCCCGCGAGCCGCCCGAGCCGCACCACGAGGTCGTCGCCGGCCAGCTGCTCACCGTCGAGCGAAACCGGAACGCCCTGCTCGAACCCGACGACGGTCTCGACCGGGGCGTCGGCGGTGATCTTCGTCATCGTGAAGATGTCCTCGGGCGGGTCGGCCCAAGGGTCCTCGAGCACGCCGCACTCGATCGACTTGCCCCAGAGGTTCTCGTCGATCGAGTACACCTTCTCCTTGGTCACGGTGATGGGGATCTCCCACTTCGCCGCGTACTCGACGCTCTGCTCGCGGGTGAGGCCCCAGACGC
>JASHYA010000134.1 GCA_030043315.1 Acidimicrobiales bacterium | reverse complement strand
GGCGGCGCGGAGTTGTGCGTACTTCCCGGCAGGGACAGGGAACGGCACGACACGCTCGGTCAGTCCGTCCCGGTCGATCTTGACGTGGGGCGTCGCCTCCCCGCCGCCGTCAGCGCCGTCGCTGCTCCCGCCGTCGCCGTGCTGGTCATGGCCGTCCTGGTCATGGCCGTCCTCGTCGCCGTCCCCGCCGTCGCCGTCCCCGCCGTCGCCGTCCTCGTGGCCCCCGTCGTCGTGGGTTTCGCCCTCGCCATCCCCCTCGATGCCCACGGTCGTGGCCGCGGTCGCGTCGGCGCCAGCCGTGGCCGTGGTCTCCGCCTCGGCGCCGGCCTTCTGGTCGCTCTGTCCGCCCTTCTGCGCGTCGGCCTCCGCGCCGTGCCTCGCCCGTCCCTCTGGCTCGGCGTCGAACGGCGACCTCGTCTCCTTCGCCAGCGGGACGAGGTACGGGCGCACGCCCGCGACGAACGAGAGGTCGAAGACGAGGGCGTCGTAGAGCGGGTCGAACGTCCTCGCCGAGAGGAACGCGAGGTACTTCCCGTCGATGCTGAAGGCCGGCTCGTCGTCGACGAAGCGCAGCGGGGTGACCTCGGTGACGTCCCCGCTCTCGACCTCTGCGAGCTTGATGTGGCGGAGCGGGTCGGGGCCGGCCTCCGACCAGGCGACGAACCGCGAGTCGGGCGAGAACGCGAGACCGCTCGCGTCGCCGTGGTCGGAGGAGGACACCGTCTTCAGCTCGCCGTCGGCGAGCCGCACGAGGACGACGCGCCCGTCGTGGGTGGCGACGGCTGCGTGCGCAGCGTCGGGGGAGACGGCGAGATCGAGCACCCGGCCGAGCGCACCCGTGGCGAGACGCCGGCGCTCGTCGGGCAGCGGCCCGTGCGCGGGCACGATCTCGATCGCGTCCTCGCCGTCTGCGTCGGTGACGAAGAGGACCTTGGCCGACTCCCCGCTCCCCACGGCCGTCGGCAGACGCGCCCGCACGCCCGCGCCGCCCCCCAGCAGTCGTGCCGGACCCTTCTGATGGGTCAGCCAGTGGACCTCGCCGCGCGCCTCGACGGCGCTCGCACGACCCTCGCGGTCCGCGGCGTGCTCCCCCAGCACCTCGGCCGCCTTGAGCGCGTGGGTGACGCGTCCGCTCCTCGGCGCACCGAGCCGGACCTCGATGCGCTCCGGCGTCGAGTCAGGCACGAGATCGTCGATGCGGTAGAGCTCCCCCGCGCACTGGTACACGACGGTGCGGCCGTCGGTCGACGCGGCGCGCGCGTAGAAGTCCGCGTGGTCGCTGTGGCGCCGGAGATCGGAGCCGTCGGGAAGCGCGGAGTACACGTTGCCGTATCCCTCGTGGTCGGAGACGAACGCGACACGGTCGCCGACGAACGCCGGGTCTTCGAGTTGTCCGTCGAGCTCGCGCAGGTACGGCGTGAACTCCCCGCCGCCGGTCCGGTCGATCCACAACGCGGCGGCCGTCCCGCCGCGGTAGCGCTTCCACGACGCCCCACGACGCAGGTTCTGGTTCACGCCGAGAAGGACGGCACCACCGGGCCCGGTGCTGAGCGCGCTGATCGGGCCGTAGGGGAGACGTTCGAGCCCCGAGCCGTCGAGGGCGACCGAGTACGCCCACGTCCCGCTCCGGAACGGCTCGTGCGCAGAGGACACGAACAGGATTCGGCCGTCGGCCGTCCAGCCGATCGGGCGCGTGCCGTCGTCGCCGAGGTAGGTGAGGCGGCGGACGTCCTCACCCTCGGTCGAGACGACGAACACCTCTGGCCGCCCCTCCCGACGGCCCGCGTACGCGACCCACGCCCCGTCCGGCGAGAGCGCGGCGTAGGAGGCCGGCGCGCGGTCCGCGGTGAGGCGCCTGGCGGTGCCCCCCGCGCCGGGGGCGAGCCAGACGTCGTCGTCGGCGACGAAGGCGACGAGATCGCCTCGGATGGTGGGAAACCGGAGGTAGCAGGGCTCGGCCACGGGTTGCGACCGTATCGGACCGATAATCTCCGGACGAACCGAAGGTGCTCGGCACCGGGGCCCGGGCCGCGTTCGGTGTGCGGCACCGGTGCCGTCCTCGATTCCGGCACCGGCCGGCGAGGTGGAGTGCGCGGCGGAGTGCGCGGTGGAGGGAGTGCCATGGACGTCGACGCCCACATCGAAGCGCTCGACCGCGAAGGTCGCCTGCTCGTGGAGGTGGCCCGGGGTGCGGACGTCGCCGCACCGGTGCCGACGTGCCCGGACTGGCGGCTCGCCGACCTGCTGGCGCACATCGGGTTCGTGCACCGCTGGGCGACCCGCTACGTCGCGACAGCCGTCACCGAGATGGTCGACGAACCTGACGAGGCGACGATCCTCGCGACCGCGCCCCCGGAGGGCGAACGGTGCGACTGGGTCGCGCAAGGCCACGCCGCACTGGTGCGCGCGTTGGGGGCGGCGCCGGCGGACCTCGCGTGCTGGACCTTCCTCGCCGCCCCCTCCCCCCTCGCCATGTGGGCGAGGCGCCAGGCGCACGAGACGGCCGTCCACCGCGTGGACGCGGAGCTCGCCGCCGGGCGCGCGCCGACGCCGGTCGACCCCGAGCTCGCGGCGGACGGGATCGACGAGCTGCTGATCGCGTTCTTCGGCCGGCCGCCGCGCCGACGCCACGAGGTTCCGGGGGGAACGGTCACCCTCGGGCTCGAGGTCTCCGACCTGCCGGGCGGAGCCGGTGGGTCCGACCGACCGGAGAGGTCCGACCGATGGACGGTCCAGGTAACTGACCGCGGGGTGCAGACGCGGCGGGGGTCCGGGCCGAGCGATCTCGCCGTGCGGGGAAGGGCGAGCGACCTCTACCTGTTGCTGTGGCACCGCCGGTCGCTCGAGGAGCTCGAAGGGCTCGAGGGGCTCGAGGACGAGCGCGCGAGAACCCTCTTCGAGCAGGTCTGGGGGCCGCGCGACGTGACGTGGGCGTGACGTTCGTCCCCGCGTCGCTGCGGTGTCCTGCGACGCAGGTGGCCACTCCGGGCCTAGCATGGTGGCTCGTTGGAGAGGTGCCAGAGTGGCCGAATGGGGCGCCCTGCTAAGGCGTTGCACTCTTACGGGTGCCGTGGGTTCAAATCCCACCCTCTCCGCGGCGGCGAATCGGCGTCGACAGGCTGACCGACGAGCCGGGGCCGGATGGCTGCGGCTCGCGCCCGACGTCAAGACAGACACGGCGGGCAGAGGCGCGTCATCTCGTGCCGAGATCCGAAACGAGACGCAAGGCGAGCCACCTCGAGGGAGGCTCGAAGGAGAACCGATGCCCGAGGGCCGCTACTGGCTGCAGACGCTCGGCTGCCCGAAGAACCAGGTCGACTCCGACAAGCTCGCGGGGATGCTCGAGGCGGACGGTCTCGCGCCCTCCACCAGCCCCGAGCAGGCCGACCTCGTGGTCGTCAACACCTGCGCCTTCATAGAAGCCGCCCGTCAGGAGTCGGTCGAGGCCGTGCTCGAGCTCGCGGACGTGCGCCGCCCGGGAGCCCGCCTCGTCGTCACGGGCTGCATGGCCGAGCGCTACGGCGAGGAGCTCGCAGCCGCTCTGCCCGAGGTCGACCTCGTCGCCGGGTTCGGCCGCCGCCTCGTCCCACTCGGCAGCGCCCGGGTCACCCCTCTGCCGACGGTGCCGCCCCCGGCCGTGCCCGAGCCGGTGGCGCTCGGTGCGCGCCGGCGCCGTGCCCCGTCGCCCTCGCTCGAGTCCTTCGACCTCCTGTCGCTCCCCCGCCCAGCCTCTGCCGCACCCTGGGCCTACGTGAAGGTGGCGGAAGGGTGTGACCGGCGTTGCGGGTTCTGCGCGATCCCCTCGTTCCGGGGCACGCAACGCTCGCGTCCGCCCGCTGACGTCCTCGCCGAGGTGCGTTCGCTCGCGACGGACGACAAGATGCCCGTGAAAGAGGTCGTCCTGGTCGCCCAGGACCTCGCCTCCTACGGCAGGGACCGGACCGCCGCGCACCGGGCCGCTCCCGGACGCGTCCGACGTCCGACGCCGCTCGTCTCGCTGGTCGAGGCGGTGGCCGGGATCGTGCCGCGCACGAGGCTCCTCTACCTGTACCCCTCCGGCCTCACCGACGAGCTCGTGGACGCGGTGCTCGCCACCGGCGTGCCCTACTTCGACCTGTCGCTCCAACACGTCTCACGCCCGCTGCTCGCGCGCATGCGACGGTGGGGCGACGGTGATCGGTTCCTCGAGCGCGTGGCCGGGATCCGGCGCGCCGAGCCCCGCGCGACGTTCCGCTCGTCGTTCATCCTCGGCTATCCCGGCGAGACCGAGGAGGACCACGACGCGCTCCTCGCCTTCCTCGACGCCGCGCAGCTCGACTGGGCGGGGTTCTTCACCTTCTCGAAGGAAGCGGGCACCTTCGCCGAGGGGCTCGGTGGACAGGTGCCCGAGGAGCTGGCGCTCGAGCGGCTGCGCGAGTGCACGGAGCTGCAGGACACGATCACCGCCCGCCGCCGTGACGGGCTGGTGGGCGAGGTCCGTGAGGTGCTCGTGGACGCGCCGGGCCGCGGCCGTACCGTCCACGAGGCTCCCGAGATCGACGGGATCGTGCGGCTCCCGCCGTCGCTCCCGGTCGGTCGGCTCGCCCTGGTCGAGTTGACGGCCTCGCACGGAACGGACCTGCTGGGCGTCCCGGTCGACGAGCCCCCCGCAGCCGAGCCCCCCGAGCCCGCCGACGCCCCCGATGCCGCCGAGGCCGCCCCCGACGCCGCCGAGGCCCGAGCGCCCGCAGGAGCGGCGCGTTGACCGACGCCGCGTCTCCAGCTCCGAGCTACGGCCCGTCCGCGCTGGCGACGCCCGCCAACGC
>JASHYA010000133.1 GCA_030043315.1 Acidimicrobiales bacterium | reverse complement strand
CAGATGGCGATGACCCCCAGGTCTCCCCACGCCCACGACGAGGTGCCCGGGATCAAATGGAACGGCGCGAACGTGGCCGTGATGAGCCGTCCGATCGGGAACCACTTCGAGAACTGCGCGAGGCCGGAGCCGGGTGTGAGAGGGAACCAGAGACCCGACAGGAACAACATCACGAAGAACACGATGCTCACGATCGGACCCGCCGCGTCCTGATTGGGCACGAGCGTGCTCGCCGCCACGCCGAGGGCGGTGAAGCAGACCACACCGACGGCGATCGCGACGACCAGCGGCGCCCACTCCGCCGGGAGCCGCGCGTGGAAGCCGAACCGACCGACCAGGAGCAGGATGATCACTTGGACGACCGACACGATCAGCGCGTTCAGCAGCAACGCGGCGATCATCGCCCAGGTCGGCAGCGGCGAGAGGCGGATCCGCTTCAACAGCCCGCTCTCGCGACGGTTCACCAGCGAGATCGCGAGCGTGTTGAAGCAGGCCGACATGACGCCGTAGGCCGCGAAGCCGGGCACATAGTACTGGATCAACGTCACGTGCAGGTGCGGCGCCTCATGGGAACCGTCAGAGGCAGCAAGCAGGATGAGGAAGACGAGCGAGAACCCGACGGTGAAGAACGCACCGAAGGGGTTCCTCCAAAAGCTGATCTGCTCGTAGTACAGCTGCCTGCTGACCATCCCGGTTCGCCGGCGCAGGGCTGCGGCCGTCGTCATTGCTGCTCCTCGTAGCCGACGAGACGGAGGTAGATGTCCTCGAGCGTGAGCCGTTCGCACGTCAGCCCGGCGAGCTCGACACTCTTCTCCACCGCCCAGTTCGTGAGTGTCCGCAGCACCTCCACTGCCTTGGCGGTGCGGATCTCCGCGATCCCGGCAGTAACCGACGTCGGCTGGACCGGAAGCTCAGCGACGGCGACCCCTCCGGGCATCCGGAAGCGGATGAGTGCGTCGCTCACGTCCCTACCACCGATCGACTGTGGCGTGCCCTCAGCGACGATCCGGCCGCCACTGATGATGGCAACTCGCGAGGCGAGCGACTCCGCCTCGTCCATGTAGTGCGTCGTGAGCAGCACGGTCGTGCCCCCACTCGTGAGACGGCGGATGACCTCCCACGCGTCCCGTCGCGCCGAGGGGTCGAACCCGGTCGTCGGTTCGTCGAGATAGAGCACTTCGGGATTCCCGATGATGCCGAGACCGAGATCGAGCCGGCGCATCTGTCCCCCGGAGAGCGTCTTCACCCGTGACCGTGCCTTCTCGTTGAGCCCGACAAGGTCGATCACCTCGTCGGGCTCGCGGGGCGACGGGTAGTAACCGGCGTTGCGCTCGAGCACCTCGCGGACCGAGAGATACGGCTCCACGGCGAGCTCCTGAAGCACGACACCCGTCCGCTCACGAAGTCGCAGCGAGGTCGCTCGATCGGCCGGGTCGAACCCGAGCACCTCCACCCGGCCGCGGTCGCGATGCCGGAACCCCTCGAGGATCTCGATCGTCGTCGTCTTGCCGGCACCGTTGGGCCCGAGGAGCGCGAAGACCTCGCCCGGCTGGATCTCGAAGCTGACGTTCGACACCGCCTCCACGTTCCCGTACCGCTTCACGAGGCCGTCCACGACGATCGCCGTCATGGGCCGACCGTACCGCGCCGGCGGACGTCGTCCGCGGCACGCGGCTGCGCGCAGCAGCGCGAGATCCGTTACCTCGAAAACTCCGGATGCCCGGACGCCGGGGGTCGGTCAGGAAGGACGCAGACCATTCCGTCGCTGAAACCGGCGGAGCCGATGGCGAAGGCGGCGTTGAGCCGGTCGAGGTTCACGAGCGTCAGAAGCGCAGTGATCTCCACCAACTGCGGCTCCGTGAAGAACTCCCTCATCCGGCCGAACAGCTCGTCGCTCACCTCCACTGGCGTGCGCATGACCGCGACCGTGTAGTCGAGCCCCACCTTCTCGCGATCGCTGAACAGGTGGCTGGACCGGTAATTGGGCAGGGCCAGCAGCTCCTCGTCACTCAAGCCGGAGCTCCGGCAGATCTGGGAGCCGAGGTCGACGCAGTACTCGCAGCCGATCATCTGCGCCCCCTTCAACTCCATCAGATTCTTCAGTCGCTCGTCGACGCCGCGGCCCTTTCGAACCGCCTGGTTGAACCTGCCCATGGCGACCATCATCTTGGGCTGGTACGCCCAGATCTCCATCGGCTCGATCCCGTTGCCACGCTGCGGCATGCGGCCGGCCAGCTTCTTCATCATCTTGGGGCCGAACCGGTACGCAAGCTTGACAATCGGTGATGCGTTGCGCGCGGGAACTCCCTCAATCCGTGCCATCTGGACATCCTCCTGTCGTGGCGCTCGAGCTGCCCACCTCTTCTCTATGACACTGGGCAAGAAGGGCGTGTGACAGGTTGCAGGCCCGAGGGCCAGAGCCGGGGACCGTCGGAGGCTCGCCTCTCGGACCTGGGGTGGTCTGTGCGACGCCACCTCCTCCAACCGTTCCTCCGACGCCGCGTATGGCGGCACCGGACGACGCCTGGTGCGCCGCCGCCGCACCACGTGCTACCCCTGCCTCGTAGCAAACACCAGGCGACGCAGACAGACCGTCTGTCGAGACTCTCCTGTCCGTCGGCCGTCGCCGGCCGTCGCCGAGTCCGTCACTCAGCCGTACCTCAACGGGGCGAGGACAGGGCATCCGAGATCGCGGTGGACAGCCCGTCGATCGCAGCGATTCCAGATGTCTCGGTCTGGGCGCCCCAGCACATCACGGATAGGACGTAGTTCACTCCTCCTCCGTCGATCCAGCCCTCGCTGTTGACCTGCCAGATTCCTGTGATCGGATCCCACCCGTTCTTGAGCGCCACCGTCGCACCTGCCGGCACGCCCGAAGAGACCCCCCACACCTGGTCCGGTGTCACGTTGCGCATCAAGGTGAGCTCGTAGGTGCGCGATGCCGCCGTCAGGGGCGAGCTCGACAGCAGCAATTGCTCCACGACTCGCACCTGGTCCAGCGCACTGGTGGTGGAGAGCCCCCACAGACCTGTCGCGTTTAGCCGCGTCTGGGTGAGCCGGATCTCGTTGTCGTAGCGGCCCATCGCAGGGGCTCCGCCCACTGTGGCCCAGAGGTCCGACGCGGCGTCGTCTGTGCTGTCCTCGATCATCGAAGCGGCCAGGGACTGCTGTGTCGGAGTGAGGGTAGATCCCTCCACCTGAGCGCGCTCGAGAAGCGCCTCCAGGATGTCCACCTTGATGACGCTGGCCGTCGTGAGCGTGACTGTCGGGCGATAGACCCAGGTACGCCCGGTCACAGCGTCGTACACCGCCGCGGTCACCTCCAGTCCGTCAGCTTCTTCGTCGTCCAGGTACGCGGCAACCGGTGGGTCATCGAACACGTCCTCCACCCCTGGTGTCGTCGTGCTGGTCGAAGTAGTCGTGGAGCTGGTTGACCTCGTTGTTCTGGGATGGGAGATCACGACCGTCTGCGCGCGGTGCGGTCGGGCACGCCACACGACGGCGCCACCAGCTGCCGTCGCCAGGCCCGTCAGAGCCAACCCGACACACAAGAGCGGGCGTGAGAAATGCCGCACACCCCCGGTCGTGGTAGGGCGCCTGTCTCTGAAGATGGAGATCACGAGGACTCCCCTCCCGGCCCTCCCCGCGTGGCGGAAGGCCCAGGCCCTCGTGGCGGAGCTCCCGAGTGGCTCGGCAACACCGGTTGTCGGTTCACCGGACCGCGCGTGCAGGGAAGCTGGAGGGAACTCTGCCATGCCTCATCGACCGGCACTGGAGAAAAAACTACTCCCACGGGCCTACGAGCCCGCGGAGGATCAATTCACAGACGTCGGGGATCCTCACCCGCTCGAATACCGCCTTCAGCAGGCCTAACGTGGCCGTCCGATGGCTCATCGTGAGGTCGGTCCACACCGCTCCGGTTCCATCGACGCGTATCTGCTTGGCACGCGGATCCTCGGGGCAGTAGCCGCACTCGCCCTCGCCGGAGGCATCCTCTCGGATCTTCTCGACGGTTCATTTTGGAGAAACCATGCCCTGCTCGCGGGCCTGGCATCCAGTGTCCTCGTCGTCATGCTGTCCGCCGGTATCTTCAATGAGGCTCTGGAGCGGCGGCGGCGACGCCGCTGGAGTGTGCTTGCCCAGTACGTGATGCTCGACTTGGTCCGCAGTGCACGGCTCTTCTGGACCTCCATACTGGAGATGAGCGGGCTGCTCCCTGCTGACACCCCGCCCGCTTCGCTGGTAGAGATCGGAGCGCCGATGGTGAGAGACCGAGCCCGGCTCTCGGCCGCGTTGGCTGGCCTCATCTCGGATCGGAGGCGTCGCCAAGCACTGCACGACAAGATCGCCCTTTCGGTCTCGCGCAGCGAAGAGATGCTCGGCCGTTGGGCCGCAGTGATGCTCAATGCAGATCTCTATGCCGAAATCATCGATCGGCATGTCGAGTTGGCCACCAGCATGGCGTGGCTCAGCAATATCCTCGACAGTTCACTCCCGCCCGAAGATGACAGGCGGCGTCATCTGGCACGTGCCAGCGCCGCCGTGCAGGTCGAGGGAGAGATCAGTGACGAGCTGCTCATCGAGCGGTTGGCGGAGATCGCGCACCTCGCCGAGGAGCTCGATCGTGGCACTCTGGAGTTGGCGTTCCGGATCGTCCCTCCCGAGTGGTGGCAGTCCCGGTTGGGCACCGCTGCTGCGCCGATCCTTCGTGTTCCAGCGGGTGCGACATCGGCGCGCGTCGTGACTGGCCCCGCAGTTGTCCGCGGGACTACGACGGGCGCGGAGGGCCATCGGCTTCGGCCGGGTCAATCCGGTGCGCGAGGCCTCCTGAGGTTGCCCCAGCGTCCCCCGGGTCGCAGTCAACCGTAGCGTCGGGGCACGACCTCGAAGTCACGGGTGCAGCGGCTCCCGCCCTGACTCCTCACGTCGGTCACCCGCAGCACCCAGCTCGCTCGGGGCGTTCCCGGTTTGGTCCGCGAGAACGCCTTGCGAGCTGCCGCACAACCCATCGACCTCACCGGGCTGCGAGGTGGATCCTCTCTGTCAAGCATCAGCCGAACGTGTGCAAAGCATCAACCGACCATGACCCGTCGCAGTTCAGCCGGATCAACACACCGTGGAGTTCAAGTGAGTGGGGCCGGCAGTGTGGGCCGGCAGAGTGGGGGCCGGAGAGTGGGCCGACAGGGACGAACCTGCGACCGAGGGACCATTCGCCAATATGCACGTTGACCTGCGCTTATGCGCTCAGGGCTCGCGCGCTCTCGCGGCAATTCCACGAAGGAGGGCACCGCAACGGACGAGGGCGCTAGTGGTGACCCGCCAGATAGACGATCCCGATGCCGAGTACGACAGCCAGGAAGACAAGGTCGACGTTGCGTCGGCGTCGGCGGCGTCGAACAGTTCGGGTGGCCCGCATCTCTTGCTCGGTAATCGCTTGGACATCTCGCCCGCAGTACCGGCACACCACGGCTTCGGGACGGATCATCTCGGCGCAGTAGGGGCAGGCTCGAAGCCCGGCTTTAACCTGACTCTTTCGCTCATCGGTCGGCTTTCGTATGAGCAAGACCATGGCGACGATGAAAGCCGCACCTATCAGAGGGACGGCGAAAACGCTCAGCAGGTCGGGGCCGAAGATGTCTCCGGGGGGCACGGCCCGAAATGCTACGCCCCTTGCGACCGGAGAGACCGTTGCCGTGGTAAGGGACCGATTCGTGGAGTAGCCGACGGGAGAGTGTGCCCCTCAAGCTGCGGCTGCAGGTTCGCCTCAGGTACCGAACCATGGAGACGAAGAAGAGCGCACCGCCACGGACCAACGGTGCGCCCTTCTCCTTGCCCATCGCCCCGCATCCCGCGCAGGTTCCTGCGTAATGAGCCTCCATGAGCCGCCCAGTTGTTGGCGCGGGTGGGCGCGTGGGCTGGAGCGGCTATGTCATCGGCTACGACCTCTCAGACAGTGGCGCTCCAATCGCCTCGGCAACAGTCGCTCCATCGGCGAGCAGGCTACGCAACTGAGCTGCGTCGAGCCCGGACCCTGTGAGCTCTGCCAACGCCTGTGCGAGAGCATCGGTGAGGGAGTCTTGTTGGCCCAGTCCCGGTGCGTCATCGTGATCGTAGAAGAAATGCAGGAGCAGGTCGCACATCTCGTCACGATCGTTGTCCCACCCGCACGCGGCGCGGCGCGCAACGGCCGCCGATCGCGATCACTGATGCCCAGTCCGTCCAGAACTGGGCCAAAGGCAGCTCCAGCTCTGCTGCGCAGAGAACGGTCGTCGTCCAGCAGGGACTCGGCCGGTTCAGCGCCATCCCGCCGGTTGGCCGTGCGGGAAGTCGGCGGGGTGGTGTGAGGTCACCGAGAAAGGAGAGGCCATCAAGTAGACATGACATCTAACGCGCCGGACAACAACTCCGTGACGGTCGACAGTCAGCCACTCGCTAGCCCGTCATCCGCCTGACACAGTGAAGGTGGTCGACACCGTGGTCACCTTGCCGTGGTGGACCGGGTCCATAATTCGGCCGGCCACCCGGTAGGCACCGACCGTCCCTTTGACCGCCTCCACGATCTTGGGCTTGTTCCCTGACAGCGTGATGGTGCCGCTGACCGTGAGCGTACCGAAGTGCCCGCTCACCGATTCGTGGAGGTTTCCCGTAACCACCCCTGAGCCGTTGACGTCGAGGTGGCCAACGGGGCGAATCACGAGAGAAAAATTGGTACCCGCCGCGGTCCCGCTCACGTCGAACGCAATGTCGATGGTGCCATTCGACTGCGTGACTTTCTCCGAAGCCGTTCCCTTGACGGCGAGACCTTCAACCTTGCCGGTAAAAGGCTGATGCCATGTGACCTTGTATTTGTCAGCGGTAGGTATGTCGTGCCAGGTGAAGGTCGCCGTTCCGTGCCCATCTTTGAGCGGGCTTACTGCCAGTGCTGGTAGCCCGAGCCCCAACCCCACACCCAACGCGGACACGAGTGCGACAGCCCCGAACATGAGCCGGCGCTTTGAGGGGCAAAGAGTAACCACGCTCCCGTACCATAGCCACCTGCCGTACTCGGGCCGCTGTGCCAACAGTCTCAGGTAGGACGAGATTGCACTGCCCGGTCCAACCGGATGGAGGGCGAACCGCAAGAACAGCAGCGGCCGCGCAAGTCAAGGGACACGGGACAACGGCGGACCGTAGTGCGACCGCGCTTCTGGGCATGGACGGTTTCGTCGTGCTCAGCCACACCAACGAGAACGGCGAGCTCGGTGGAGCAGTCTTGGCCAAAGAGATCCTGCGCAAGATGTACACGGCGAGCTCACGAGATGAAAGTGCACCTCGCCGAGTTCTACGCGGTCGTCCGTCGTGCCGAGGTCCCCGAACTCTCGAGGCTCGCCCGGACCCTGAAGCGCTGGTAGCCATCCTGGCCTTCTTCACGACCGGCCACACGAACGCCAAGTCAGAGGCGATGAACCTCACCACCGAGAAGCTCCGCAGGGTCGCTCACGGACAGCGGCCTGTCAACGAAGACGCACCGGAACGGAACCACGCAGGCGGTAGGGACAGGTGCGTAGCGAACAGCAAGGTTCCGAACGTCGTCTCTGGTGAGCTCGCCGCCTTCTTCAAACCAGCCAGGCACGCCTACCAGAATCTGCCTTCTACCACGTGGGGCCGGCTGGGATCGAACCAGCGACCGAGGGATTATGAGTCCCCTGCTCTGACCACTGAGCTACGGCCCCGCGCTGTAACTGCGAGCGCTCGACCCGTACCACGGGCCCAACTGTCGAGCGCGACGCCCATGACCACGCGCCGGATGGCGAGCCACGCTAGCCCTCAGGGCACCACGAGGACCGGCCGCGTCGTCGCATGGAGGATCTTGTACGTGATCCCGCCGAGCATGATCGCGCTCATGGCGGACGGGCCTCGCGAGCCAAGCACGATCACGTCCGCCGATACTTCCTCGCCCACCTGGAGTATCGCGCGCGCCGTCTCGTCCAACCGTGCCCGGCGGACGTCCGGGACCACCTCGACGCCCCCCTCGCGGAGCACGGCGAGCTCCCTTTCGAGCTGGGATTCGACCTCCTCATCCGTCTCCCGCTCGAACGATCCGCCGGACTTTCCGACGATCACCTCGTGCTCTCGGATATGGACGAGGTGGACCACGCCACCCGTCGCTCTTGCGAGATCCCGGGCGACTGCGACCGCCCGATCGGACTGCTCGGACTTGTCAACGGCCACCATGATCGTGCGGAACTCACTCATTGGACTTCAGCTCGCACGCTGGTCGTCTCCAGTACGGCCTCGTCGTGCCGCATGTGTGGTCGGTGCGCGAAGTACACGATCGCGCCGATGACCAGGATGACGATCATCACGACGAGCGTCATCCAGCCGTAGTTGAAGAGCTCGGCGCGGGGCGACGAGAGGGCACTTGGGAACACGATGTTCACGAGCATTCCGACGCCGTAGACCATTGCGACGATGTACACGGGATATGCCCAACGCCCGAGATCGAAGCCCTTGGGACGCCAACCTCGGATCCGGGCGATGAGCGCAGCGAGCACCACCATCTGGAACGAGAGGTAGATGCCGGACGTGGCGAACGACACGAGGATGAACAATGCGTTCACCTTGGCCGGGTATGTAAAGAACAGGATGTGGACCGGCTTCGAGGGCGTGGCCCGGGCGAGCAGTGCGAAGAGCGCCGGGAGGACGGCCGCCACGATGACCGCGAGGACCGGGGTCTTGGTCCGTTGCGAGATCCTCCGGAGCGCACCGCTCCCAGGCAGCTGCTGGTCTCGTGCGTAGCTGAAAAGCACCCGCGACCCAGCGGCCTGAACGGAGAGGCCGCACGAGAAGAACGCGAGGCAGATGAGCACGAGCACGGTGTCCGACAGGGCCGACGAATGGATGTTCGAGGAGATGATGTACGGCACGCCACCGGTGATGACCGTCGACAAGTTCGATCCGGGGATGGCGAGGGCGAGGCCGGCGACGAGGACGAAGGAGGTGATGCCCCCAACGATCATGGTGGTCACCATGGCCCGCGGCACGCGACGTCGTGCGTCTACGACCTCCTCCGCGATGTCGCCCGCCGACTCGAAGCCGTAGAAGATGTAGACGTTGGCGAGGACGGCGATCAGTGCGGCACCTGGGAACCAGCTCCCTCCGAAGTCCACCCCGAACGGGTTCGTGTGTGCCCGTGTGGTGCCGGCGGTCGAGTTCAGGAAACCTGCGGAGTGGTGGAACCCGGCCACGGCGAGTAGGACAAAGACGCCGAAAGTTCCCAGCACCTCGACCCAGACACCCCAGCGTGCGATGAGCGCCGTGTAGTTCACGCCGACGATGTTGATCGACGCCTGCAACGCGATCAGCACGATCGTACAGACGAAGATCACGGTGGGGCTTGCCGGTGTGAAGGCCGTGCCGAACCAGCGGTTGACGAGCGTGATCACGTAACTCGTGACGCCGGTGTCGACGGACGCCACCGTGATGATGAGCGCCCATACGTAGATCCACCCGACCCACCACCCGTACGAGGGGCCCATGATCCGCCGGGACCACTGGTAGAGGGCGCCTGCGAGCGGAAACGAGCTCCCGAGCTCGGCGAACACGAGAGACACGAGCAGCTGGCCGGCGACGACGATCGGAATCGTCCAGACGTAACGGGGACCTCCCGTACCGACGCCGAGAGCGAACAGCGAGTAGATCCCCACCACCGGCGACAGGTAGGTGAAGGCCACGCCGAAATTGGAGAAGAAGCTGAGCGACCGCCTCAGCTCCTGGCGGTAGCCGAAGCTCGAGAGGTCTTCTGCGTCCGATCCAGGGCTGCGATCGGCGTCGGTGCTCGTTGCAGGAGACATCGGTGGACCTCCTCCGGTCGGCAGAATTCGCAAGGTGTCTTGCCGCCGGTGCCCCTGAGTCTGCTCAACGCGGCGGACGGCGTCCAGCACCATTGCCATCCAGCAGTGCACACCGGGATCTCGGGCTGGCGGCTGGGCGTGTGCCGGGCGTCACGAGCACCGGCACCTGCGCGATGCTGACACGGTGACGACGGAGGGCGGCGACGCACGGGGGGAGCCGTCGGATCTTGATTCGTGGACCCAGGCCCTGGTGGCGATCACCACGGACTCCGAGACCCGCCAGTACGCGCTCGACCTGAGCCACCGGGCGCCCGGGAGCTATCGGGAGCGCACCACCCCGGAACAGGCCGCTCTCGACGCCCGTGAACTGCGGACACTTTTCGTCGGGGAGCGTCCGACGGTCAAGACGGCGGCGTCGAAGAGTGACCATCGGTTCGCCATCCGGGCCGTGGGCGCCGAGCGGTTTCATATTCGCCGGTTGGCCGAAAAGCCCGTCGAGCTCACTGCTCTCCTGCCGGTGCTCGAGAGCTTCGGCCTGGTCGTCGAGGAGTCCGTGCCTTACCGGTTCGAGCTCCGCGAGGGACTTGCAGTCTCGATCGACGACGTCGGTGTCCACCTGGTGAACCTCGGGTCAGAGGCGAGCACCTTCGACCCCGCGACGGACGGTCCCCGGCTCGTGGAGGCTCTCGACGCGGTGGTCACCGGAAGGACGGAAGTCGACCGAATGAACCGGCTCGTTCCCGCGGCCGGTCTCGGATGGCGCGACATCTCGCTTCTCCGCGCGTACACGAACTACTGGGCGCAGTGCGATCCTCCCGTCCCCGTCGCGGACGTCGAAGAGGCCTTGATCGCGTTCCCCGCCGTGTCGCGCAGCCTGGTGGCGCACTTCGCCGCGCGCTTCGACCCCGGGGCCGACGGGCCCGAGCCGCCGGTGCGTGCGGCGTGTATCGCCGAGCTCGCCAGGGTGCCGCTGCTGCGCTGGGACCGCGCGCTTCGGGTCGTGCTGTCGCTGATCGACGCAACCGTGCGAACGAACTTCTACCAGCATGGCCGTTCGAGAGAGCCCAGGGAGACCGTGACGTTGAAGCTCGAGAGCGCGTCGGTCCCGCAGCTGCACGCCCCGTTCCCGCGCGTGGAGACCTGGGTCCACGCCCCGGGGGTAGAGGGCATCCACCTTCGCGCCGGCCTCGTCGCAAGAGGCGGCATCAGGTGGAGCGAGCGCCCGGACGACCTCCGCACCGAGATACTGGATCTGATGGTGGCGCAGGTGAAGAAGAACGCCATCATCGTGCCGACCGGCGCGAAGGGGGGCTTCGTGTGCCGGGTGCCGGGCCGTCCCTCCCCCGCCGACGTCCGTCGCTGCTACGAGGTGTTCGTGAGCTCGCTCCTCGATGTGACCGACGACCTCGCCGGCGGCAAGGTCGCCAGCCCGCCCGACGTGGTCGCCCACGACGGGCCCGATCCCTACTTCGTCGTCGCGGCCGACAAGGGGACCGCGGAGCTGTCCGACCTGGCCAACGAGCTCAGTGCCGCACACGGCTTCTGGCTCGGTGACGCCTTCGCATCGGGTGGGAGCCACGGCTACAACCACAAGGCCATGGGCATCACCGCCCGAGGCGCCTGGGTGGCCGTGCGGCGCCACTTCCACCAGCTGGGCATCGACGTCCAGCGCGAACCGATCCTCGTCGCGGGGATCGGCGACATGTCCGGAGACGTCTTCGGCAACGGAATGCTGCTCAGCGAGACCATCCGGCTCGTCGCAGCCTTCGACCACCGCCACATCTTCCTGGACCCCGATCCCGACCCCCAGATCTCGTTTGCCGAGCGGATGCGTTTGGCGAGCCTCCACACCTCGAGCTGGGCCGACTACTCGGCGGAGCTGATCTCCCCCGGCGGCGGCGTGTGGCCGCGCGGCGTGAAGGAGGTGCCGCTCGGGCCCGAGGCCCGCCGGGCGCTCGGCGTCGAGACCGAACGGCTCTCGCCCCCCGAGGTCATCAGGGCGATCCTCGAGGCACCCGTCGACCTCCTGTGGTTCGGCGGCGTGGGCACCTTCGTCAAAGCTGCCGGCGAACCTGACAGCGAAGTGGCCGACC